>NZ_JBYOKH010000025.1:0-90745 GCF_057799415.1 Achromobacter sp. 18P8.1.1
GCGGCGGAAGATTCCGGCTGACCGTTGGAAACGGTGTCATCCGAACGGGGATTGTCGTCCTGCATTGCTGTATTCGTTGTCACTGGGACAGCTCCGAATTTCAAACTTGGGTAGGCTTGCCGGAGGCAAGCTCGTCATCATCAGGGGACGCCGACTCGCGGTCGGCGCCAGGCCGCTCCGGATCTGCCTCGTCCGACGCCGCAAAGGCGGCATCGGGGTCGGGCCGAACACGTTCGTCAAGGCCGATGGCGGGCTCGTGCCCGGCGGCGCCAAGCGCTGCGTGATCGGTCTCGTCAATCGGTTCGGTCGGTTCCGCGTGTTTTGCGTTCTCGACACTTTCCTTTGCAGCACCGGCCTCTGTGACGTCGGCGGCTATATCGGAAATGTCGCTGCCGGCCCCTTCGTCGGGAAAACCGGACGGGGTCGGCGTATTGGACAAGCCTTCGGCTTGCTCCCGGACGGTGGGTTCGTCTGCGGGATCCGCGCCTTCTTCTGTGCGCGAAACGACGGATTCTACGCTATCGCCCGGGGCTATGGGTGCATCGTGTTCCGAAACAGACAATTCCGCAACCGGGATATTGTCATTTTCGTCCACTTCGGACGGCACGTCGACGGGGATTTCACCTTGCGCGGGCTCGGTTTCGCCTTCGACAGCCACCGCGGTTTCGTCCTGCGCCGTCTCTTCGGCGGGCGCGGCGCCCTCGCCTGTGAGCTGTTGCACTTCGCCCAGATCCAGCCCGGCCAGCGCCGCGGCGGCTTGCGCCGATTCCAGCGGCGGAAGCTCATCCAGCGCCCGCAAGCCCAGATCATCCAGAAACTGGCGCGTGGTGCCGAACAGGGCCGGACGCCCCGGCGCATCGCGGTGCCCGATGACCTCGATCCACCCGCGGTCCTCCAGCGCCTTCACGATTTGCGAAGACACGGTGACGCCCCGGATATCCTCGATGTCGCCGCGAGTGACCGGCTGGCGCCAGGCCACGATCGCCAGCGTTTCCATGACGGCGCGCGAATATTTGGGCGGCTTTTCAGGACTCAGCCGCTCCAGGTAGCGCTGCATGTGCGGGCGGCTCTGGAAACGCCACCCGCTTGCCAGCTGCACCAGCTCCAGGCCGCCATCGGCCCAATTGCTTTGCAGCGTCTCCAACAGCGCACGCAGTTTGCTGTTGTCGAATTGTTCATCGTCCCCGAATAGCTTGCGCATATCGGACAGTTGCATCGGCTGCACCGCGCATAGCAGCGCGGTTTCCAGCACGAGTATTGCCTCGCTATCGTTCATCGACATTCAAATTCAAAAAGGGCTAACTTGCGCTAGGTTGAAAATAAGGTTAATATTCTTTTCTCAGACGCGGGGTGGAGCAGTCTGGCAGCTCGTCGGGCTCATAACCCGAAGGTCGTAGGTTCAAATCCTGCCCCCGCAACCAAATTGACGAAGGCCTGGCGAATGCGCCGGGCCTTTTTCATTTGTGCCTGCAAATTCATTTGTGCCTGCAAAATCAGAGTTTGCGAAGATTGCGCTGCAATAAATGCTGCGCGCACTGCTTTGGCGCCTTGCAAACCGAAAGCGCCAGCCAAAGCAGTGGCCGCAGTAGTAGTAGCCGCAAAACAGAAAATGGACATCACGCCCGCACCCGCCGGCAGGGCCACCATGAGAGTGGACCCGCTACAGACGGCATTGGTTTGCGTAATGTTCACAAAATTCCTGTGATGATTGCCATGCATGACGGACTGCGCGGCGGACATGCGCCAAAACAGCCGTACCGATCAAGATAGGGCGATATGCCTGCCCGACTTTCATCGCGGCAGACGCCTTGAGCAATTCTGGAAAAGCTGGCCTCACTCGCCAACAAGCCTGCGGGACCCGCCGGTAACCCAGCGCCATTTTCCCGCAGCGATCAGTATCAAGAACCCGGATCGTCAGGCATCGGATTCGGTATTGCGGCCAGCTGCCGCTCCCTGAACCCCATGCTCCCCCTCGTGCATACGAAGACCGGCTTCGCAATGCGTTGGCCAACCCCAGGCCGGACTTACGATTCTTAGATGTTTTCGACGACTACATGCTAGCGGACATCCGCCCGCCGCAAAATGGTTTGCTGGCAGAAACGCGAGATCAAAGCGACCCGCCCGCCAAAGCAATGTCCAAATTATACCGCCATAACTCCGGGCCTCAAGCCCGGGCGCCCGCAGCCGGGCGCCTCAAGACGACAAGGTGGGCGGCACCGTAGACGCTGCGGCGGGCTTATCCCAGGGCGCAGAACCCAGCCGTTCCACCAGAAAATCCAGCATCGAACGCAGGATCAGCGGCATCTGGCGGCGCGAGGCATAAACGCCGTAAATCCCCAGTTCCTGCGGTTTGCATTGTGGCAGGATGGCCTTCAGGCGCCCTGCCGCCACATATTCTGCCGCATAGTAAGTCGGCAGCATCGCGATGCCCGCCCCCTCCAGCGCGGCGCTCAGCAGCACGGAGACCTCGTTCGCACTGATATTGCCGCTGACCGGCACATCCACTGGCTGGCCGTCGCGTTCGAAGCGCCACAGGCTTTTGCCGAAATAGGAATGCGTCAGGCAGTTGCGCAAGGACAGGTCTTCGATGCGGGCAGGCACGCCTTCGCGTGCCAGGTATTCCGGGGATGCGCACACCACCGAACGGCAGACGGCCAATTTTCGGGCGATCAGGTTGGGATCGAGGTCGTTGGTGATCCGAACGGCCAGGTCCACCCGCTCTTCCACCAGATTGACGGCGCGTTCGACCAGCATCAGATCCACCGACGTGCCGGGATGCAGTTTGACGTAGTCCGTGACCGCGCTGGCCAGATGTTTCGAACCGAAGGACATACTGGTCGTGATGCGCAGCAAGCCGCGCGGCGTGTCTTCAGGCGTGGAGACCGCGCTACGCAGGTCACCCACCATATCGAGCATCTGCCGGCATCGCGGCAAGGTCTCCGCCCCGGCGGGCGTGAGGCTGAGCCGGCGGGTCGTGCGGTGCAGCAAACGCACCCCCACCCACTGCTCCATTTCGGCCAGATACCGCGACACCATCGCTCGCGACATGTCCAGATGGACCGCCGCCGCCGACAGGCTTCCCCGGTCAGCGACTTCCACGAACACCTGCATGGCTTTCAGACGATCCATGATTGTCTCGGTTCTTGCATCAGACCGTACCGGTTATACCGTATTTCCGTGCAACATCCGTGCCCAAATAGCGACAAAGCGTCAGGCAGCCCGACAGCGAAATCGGGGCGGCAGCGCTCAGGCAGGCAACTGCCCCAGCGCCTCGCAGACCTCGGCGCGCACCATGCCGACATCCAGGCCGCGCAGGACATAGACCAGATGCGACGCGCGCTCATCACCTGGCCATTGCGACAGCGTGCGCAGGGGATAAAGCTCACCATGGACGCCGTGGACCTCGCACGGTAACGCCTCGCCTTCGAAGCAAACCAGCCCCTTCATCCGCAGCAGCCCCTGACCGAAGCGCTCCTGGATACGCGACACGCCCGCCAGGAAGGCTGCGCGCCCCAGCGGCGAGGACAAGGTCAGCGAAAAACTGGAGACCTGCGCGTGGCGGTCGGCCACCGGCCGCGCAAACGCCTGAAGCCAGTTCGCGAGCGCCACGCCATCGCGCCGCACCATCACATCAGGACCGTCCCGCAAGATGCCCGCCAGCGGCGCGTCCTGACGCTGGACGCAACGTTGCGCCCCGGGATTGATGGCAATGACCGCCTGCTCCACCCGCCGCAATTGCGCCGCGTCCGCCAGGTCCGATTTGCTGAGCACGACGGTATCGGCCAGCGCCAATTGCCGCGACGCCTCGGCCTGCGTCGCCAGTTGCGCTTCTCCGTGGCGCACGTCCACCACCACGATCGCGCCGCGGTACGCGTAACGCTCGGACAGGAACCGGTCGTGCTTGAGCATGAACAGCGTCGACGCAGGGTCCGCCAGCCCGCTGGTTTCGATCAGCACACGCCGAAAGGGCTTGATCCGGCGGCTTAGCGCCAGCATGAAAAGATCGCGCAGGGCGTCCACCACGGCACCGCTGACGACACAGCACAGGCAGCCGCCCTCGATCAGCACGACATTGGCCGGCGCCAGGCGCACCAGATGATGATCAACGCCGACGTCGCCGTATTCGTTGACGATGACCAACGCATCGGCGTAGGCCGGTTCGTGCAGCAGACGGTTAAGCAACGTGGTCTTGCCGCTGCCCAGAAATCCCGAAATCACCGTCACGCCGATGCGCTTGTCCTCGTCCATGTCCCCTCACCCAACGGGCGCTACCCCGGATTCTGCGGCCGCTCCCACACCGGAAACGGATCTGTTATCGCCGCCAGTTCGCTCGCGGGCCGCGTCATTTCTTCCTGCGTCATCAAGCAGGCCTGCAGGCGCGCCCGCAGCGCCGCCTCGTCCATGCCGATGCCGATCAACACCAGTTCCTGGCACCGGTCGCCGTAGATCGGATCCCATTCCGACACGATCGCCGCCCGCGCCTCTCCATCCTCGGGCCACTGCTCGCGCGGCAAGGCCGCCCACCAGTATCCCACCGCGCCATGCCGCATGATGGGCCCTGCCTGCGACCACGATGCCGCGTACCCCGGGCGCGTCACCAGCCAAAAGTAACCTTTCGACCGCACCACGCCAGGCCATTCCTGATGAATGCAATCCCAGAAACGCTGCGGATGGAACGGGCGCCGGGCGCGAAACACGAAACTGCCGATGCCATATTCCTGACTCTCCGGGATGTGTTCCCCGCGCAATTCCTTCAGCCAGCCGGGCGCCTGGGAGGCAGCTTCAAAATCGAACCGGCCCGTATCCAGCACGCTGGCCATCGGCACCCGGCCGAACTCGCTCTTCACGATTTCCGCGCGAGGATTCAGGCCGTGCAACATCGCTTCCAGGCGCGCCAGTTCGGCAGCCTCCACCAGGTCAGTCTTATTCAAGACGATGACATCACAGAATTCCACCTGCTCGATCAACAGATCGACAACCGTGCGCGCGTCCTCGTCGCCCAACGCCTCGCCCCGCTCGGCCAGGCGATCCCTGCTGGAGTAGTCACGCAGGAAGTTGAAAGCATCCACCACCGTGACCATCGTGTCCAGCCGGGCGATATCGTCCAGTCTCGCCCCGTCCTCTTCGCGGAAGGTGAAGGTCTCGGCCACCGGCAAAGGCTCGGAGACCCCCGTCGATTCGATCAGCAGATAATCGAAACGCCCCTCGGCCGCCAAGCGGCGGATCTCGATGAGCAGGTCTTCGCGGAGCGTACAGCAGATGCAGCCATTGCTCATCTCGACCAACTTTTCCTCGGCGCGCGACAGCGCCGCACCACCTTCGCGCACCAGGCGGGCGTCGATGTTGACCTCCGACATGTCATTGACGATGACCGCGACCCGACGGCCCTCGCGGTTGTTCAACACGTGGTTGAGCAGCGTCGTCTTTCCCGCCCCCAGAAACCCCGACAACACCGTCACCGGCAGGCGCCCGTCGCGCAACGGGTTCGTTTCATCAATCGGCATCATCGCTTCGCTCCAAAATTAGAATGTTATTACATAACAATTTAGGTGCGAACGCCAAGCAATGAATACGCGACCCGCCAGCGGCGCGGGCAGGACATCAGGCAAGGAAGCTTGGGGAGGATCGAGCAGGTACCCAGCGTGCAGGGCAGGCGCTGCGCGGGGTTGCATGACGCGCGAATGAGGATCGCGCGGAAAACAAAAAGGGCCACCCACTTTCGTGAATGACCCTGGCTGTTGTTCGGCGCTTGGGCATTGGCTTGTGCGCTGAACGGTGTCGGTACTGAATTCTTTTGGCTCCCCGAGCTGGGCTCGAACCAGCGACCTGCGGATTAACAGTCCGTCGCTCTACCGACTGAGCTATCGGGGATCTGCCAAGAACATAATTATGACCTAAATTTTCGGCGCGTGCAAATCGCAGTTTTTTTAATTCTTTTTGGTCCGTTTGTTTCCCATCGCGAAAAAACTCTGATATGATTTCGGTCTTTCCAGATCAGGCCCCATAAACAGGGCAGCGAACTGGGAAGAACAAAGATGTTTTGCTTGTAGTTCCAGCATTGCCGAATTCAACACCGGCACGCAAGAATCGAAGCAAATGGTCTTGCCGGCATAGCTCAGTTGGTAGAGCAGCGCATTCGTAATGCGAAGGTCGTAGGTTCGACTCCTATTGCCGGCACCAAATTCAAAAAGCAGCCCTCTCGGGCTGCTTTTTTCATTTCCGCTCCCCTCTCTTCTCTTGCAGGCTACCCGGTTACGGGAACTCCATTCGCCTGGCGCGCGTCCAACTTGCTGGATTCCTTCTACACCAAGCGAAGACCGCCATGCGCATCCTACTCGTCGAAGACGACATCATGATCGGTGAAAGCGTATTGGACTGCCTGCGCGCGGAGCACTACGCCGTCGACTGGGTCAAGGACGGCAACGCCGCGGAACTGGCCTTGCGCACCGACACCTACGACCTGATCCTCCTGGATCTGGGCCTGCCCAAACGCGATGGCCTGACCTTGCTGCGCGACTTGCGCACGCGCAAGGACCGCACGCCGGTGCTCATCGCCACCGCGCGGGACGCCGTCAGCGACCGCATCGCCGGATTGGACGCGGGCGCAGACGATTACGTCGTCAAACCCTACGACGTGGACGAACTGCTGGCCCGCATGCGCGCGTTGATCCGCCGCAGCGCCGGCCGCGCCGAACCGGTGTTTGAACACGATGGCATTACCATCGACCCACAATCGCACGCAGCCATGGTGGACGGCACACCGGTTGCCCTGACCGCCCGCGAATGGGCGGTACTGGAGCCCCTGATCGCCCGCCCCGGCATGATCTTTTCGCGCGCGCAATTGGAAGAAAAGCTCTACAGCTGGAAGGACAGCGTCAGCAGCAATGCCGTTGAGGTTTATATTCATGGCCTGCGCAAGAAACTGGGTCCGGACCTGATCCAGAACGTCAGAGGCGTCGGCTATGTCATTCCCAAAACATGAGCATCCGGCTTAGCTACTCACTGAGAGCCCGCCTGCTTTTCTTCCTGCTGGCCGCCATCGCGGTCGGCGCCCTCGTGCAAGGCACAATCGCCTATCGCAGCACGCTGGCGCAAGCCGACGACATCTTCGATTCGCTGCTGCAACGCACCGCCCTGTCGCTGGGCACCGGCGACGGGCTGCTCAGTACCGGCCCGACCCACACCCGCGGCGCAGGTTCGCCCGTTGCCGACGACCTGATCATCCAGATCTGGACCCCGGACGGCCTGCGGGTGTTCAATTCGCGCTCGCGCCGCCCGCTGCCCGACCAGATTGTGCTGGGGTTCTCCGACGCCCGGATGGAAGGCATCACGTACCGCGTGTATTCGCTGGCCACGCCGTTCCAGGTGATCCAGGTAGCGCAGGACATGGACGTGCGCAAGCACATGGCGCGCGCGCTGGCCCTGCGCACCATCGCCCCCATCGCCGCGGCCGCTCCCCTGCTGATGCTGATCATCTGGTGCGTGGTCAGCTGGTCGCTGCGCCCCGTCAAGCGCGCCCGCGCCCAGGTGGCGGCGCGGCAGCCCGAGGACCTGTCTCCCGTCAACGTGCAGGGCCTGCCCGATGAGATCCAACCGCTGATCCAGGAACTCAACCTGCTGCTGGAACGCATGCGGGGCGCCTTCGCCCAGCAGAAGCAGTTCGTGGGTGATGCGGCACACGAGCTGCGCTCGCCATTGACCGCGCTGCGCCTGCAACTACAGGCCTTGCAACGCGCCGGCTCCCCTGAAGGCCGCCAGCTGGCCGAACAACGCCTGGCAGCGGGCATTGACCGCGCCACCCGGCTGGTCGAGCAATTGCTGTCCATGGCCCGCCACGAAAGCGCCGCCGAGCCCTCGCCTGCCGCCCCCGTGGACCTGGCCGACGTGCTGCGCCAGGCGTTGTCGGAAACCTTGCCTCAAGCCAACGCCAAATCGATCGGCATCGACATGGACGGCGCGGCCGAAGCCTGGGTAACGGGGCATCGCGACGCGCTGGTGCTGCTGGCGCGCAACCTGCTGGACAACGCCGTCAAGCATACGCCCGAGGGCAAGCGCATCCGCCTGCATCTGGAGCAGACGGCGGACAAGGCGTCGTTCATCATCGATGACGAGGGCCCGGGCATTCCGCCCGCTGAACGCGAGCGCGTGTTCGACCGTTTCTACCGCGCCGAAGGCAACACGCAGCACGGCAGCGGCCTGGGACTGTCGATCGCCCGCGCCATCGCCGACCGCCACGGCGCGGAGATCCTCCTGGAAGACGCGCCGGGCGGACAGGGGTTGCGTGCCCGAGTGACGCTCACCCGCCCGCATTGAGTCCGGCAATTTAAGATTCACCTAAGTGTCAGGCCCGAACATAGCGCCATGTCCTCAAACATGAACGCAGGAGCCGACATGAAGACCTCGCAACTGACCCCCTCGCGCCTGGTGCTGGCGCTGCTGGCCGCTGGCGCCATTGGCGGCGCCGGCGCAACCGCCGTGACCGGCGGCGTGTCGATGGCGGCCAACGCGCCGTCCGTCGCCACCGCCCCGCAGACGATCAATACTTCCAGCCCGCCCAATTTCGCGCAGATCACGCGCGACTTCGGGCCCGCCGTCGTGAACATCAGCGTCAGCGGCACCCGCAAGGTGTCCGCCGACGACGATGACCCCTTTGCCCAGTTCTTTGGCCAGATCCCCGGATCCCGCGGCCGCATGCCCTCGCGCGAAGTGCCGATGCGCGGCGAAGGCTCGGGTTTCATCATCAGCAACGACGGCATCATCCTGACCAATGCGCACGTCGTGCAAGACGCCCGCGAAGTCACCGTCAAGCTGACCGACCGCCGCGAGTACAAGGCCAAGGTGCTGGGCGCGGATCCGCAGACCGACGTGGCCGTGCTCAAGATCGACGCCAAGAACCTGCCCGTCGTGAAAGTCGGCGACGTGAACCAGCTGCAAGTGGGCGAATGGGTGCTGGCCATCGGCTCGCCGTACGGCCTGGAAAACACCGCCACCGCGGGCATCGTCAGCGCCAAGGGGCGCTCGCTGCCCGACGACACATCGGTCCCCTTCATCCAGACGGACGTGGCCGTCAATCCCGGCAACTCGGGCGGCCCGCTGTTCAACGACCGCGGCGAAGTGGTGGGCATCAATTCCCAGATCTACAGCCGCACCGGCGGATTCCAGGGCCTGTCGTTTTCGATCCCCATCGACGTGGCCTACAAGATCAAGGACCAGATCCTGGAGCACGGCAAGGTGCAGCACGCGCGGTTGGGCGTGACGGTGCAGGAAGTGAACCAGGACCTGGCCAACTCCTTCAAGCTGGACTCGCCGTCAGGCGCACTGGTCTCCAGTGTCGAGAAAGGCAGCGCCGCCGACAAGGCCGGCCTGCAGCCGGGCGACGTGGTCCGGAAGATCGACGACAAGATCATCGTGTCCTCGGGCGATCTGGCGTCCCTGATCACGCTGGCCTCGCCGGGTGAAAAGATCAAGATGGATGTCTGGCGCGCCGGTGCCCCCAAGGAACTGGTGGCCACGCTGGGCGGCATCCCCAAGGACAAGACGCAGGCGTCGGCGGGCGACCAGGACGTACAGCGCGGCCAATTGGGCCTGGCGCTGCGCCCGCTGAGCCCGCAGGAACAGCAGGCTTCGGGCACCGAAGGCTTGCTGATCGAACGCGCCGCCGGCCCGGCCGCCAAGGCGGGCATCGAACCGGGCGACGTGCTGCTGTCCTTGAATGGCGTGCCCGTGCACAACATCGGTCAAGTGAAGGATGCGCTGTCCAAGGCGGGCAAGACCGTTGCCCTGTTGGTTCAGCGCGGCGAAGACAAGATCTTCGTGCCGGTGCAGATCGGCTGAACCTGACCGCCGGCGTTACTCCGCGTCGGGCTGCTTGCCCGGCGCGGCGTCCGCGAAAGCCGGCAGTTCGCGGCAGGCCGCATCAATGCGCACCACGTTGGGCATCGCAGAGAGATCGCACTCGAAGCGCTGCGCATTGGCCACTTGCGGCACCAGGCACAGGTCGGCGATGGTCGGCGTGTCGCCGTGACAGAAACGACCCGTGGCGCTGGACCGCGCCAGTTGCGCCTCCAGCGCTTCCAACCCCTGATGCACCCAATGCTTGTACCAGGCGTTCTTGGCGGCTTCGTCCACGCCCAGCGTGTGCTTGAGGTACTTCAACACGCGCAGGTTGTTCAGCGGGTGCGTGTCGCAAGCAATGCCCAAGGCCAGATCGCGTACCCGGGCGCGGCCAATGGCGTCGGCCGGCAGCAGCGGCGCCTGGGGATGGGTTTCTTCCAGGTATTCGATGATGGCGAGCGACTGCCCGATGACGGCGTCGCCATCGATCAGCGTGGGCACCAGCGCCGTCGGGTTCATCTTGCGATACCCCTCCGACAGCTGCTGCCCGCCGTCCTTCAGCAGATGCACCGGCAGGTATTCGTACGACAGGCCCTTCAGGTTCAGGGCGATGCGTACGCGGTACGCGGCCGAGCTGCGGAAATAGCTGTACAACTGCATGAAGTCTCCTCGATGTGCTGATGGCGCCGCGCGTGCGGCGCCTTTTTTTTTTCAGCGCCGCATTCCGTCCGGCGCTATTCCAGCGATTCCGTCTGCGCGGCCTTGCGCGACAAGCCCTTGGGAAGCGGAAACGCCACATTCTCTTCCAGGCCGGGCATCGTGCGCACCGACACCGCGCCCAGCTCCTTGACGCGGTCGATGACCTGCTGCACCAGGATTTCGGGCGCGGACGCGCCCGCCGTCACGCCGATGCGCTTGCGGTCCACCAGCCAGGCCGGATCAATGGAGTCTGCGCCGTCGATCAGGTAGGAGGCCACGCCCTTGCGCTCGGCCACTTCGCGCAGCCGGTTGGAATTCGAGCTGTTGGGGCTGCCCACGACCAGCACCAGATCGCAATCGGGCGCCATCACCTTGACTGCGTCCTGACGGTTCTGGGTGGCATAGCAGATATCGCTTTTCTTGGGCTCGACGATGCTGGGAAAGCGCGCCTTCAGCGCCTTCGAGACGGCCGCGGCGTCGTCCACAGACAGCGTCGTCTGCGTGACGTAAGCCAGGTTTTCCGGGTCGTTGACTTCCAGCCCCGCGACGTCTTCCACGGTCTCGACCAGATACATGCCGCCCTGCGCCTGGCCCAGCGTTCCCTCGACCTCGGGGTGGCCCTTGTGGCCGATCATGATGATCTCGCGGCCGGCCGCACGCATGCGGGCCACTTCGATATGGACCTTGGTGACCAGCGGGCAGGTAGCGTCGAATACCTGCAAGCCGCGGGATTCCGCTTCGGCACGCACCGCCTTGGACACGCCATGCGCCGAGAACACGACGATGGAACCCGAGGGCGCGTCGTCCAGTTCATCGATGAAGATCGCGCCCTTGGCGCGCAGGTCTTCCACTACATAGCGGTTGTGGACGATCTCGTGGCGCACGTAGATCGGCGCGCCATGCAGTTCGATCGCGCGCTCGACGATGTCGATGGCGCGGTCCACGCCGGCACAGAAGCCGCGCGGCTGCGCCAGCAGGACTTCGGCGTCGGAGGCGGTAACGGCCTTGCTCATCAGAGGACTCCCAGCAGCGCCACGTCCACGCGCAAGCTGATGCCCGCGAGCGGGTGATTGAAGTCGAACAGCGCCGACTCGTCGTTGATCTCTTTCAGGACGCCCGAATAGCGGCCGCCGTTGGGCGCGGTGAATTCCACCAGGTCGCCTGGCTCGAAACCGGCGTCGGGGCCGGCGTGCTCGGCAAGCATGGCGCGCGTGACGCGCTGGATCAATTCGGGATTGCGTTCCCCGTAGGCGTCGGCCGGCTCCAGCGTGACGCTGAACCGCTCACCTTCGGCATGGCCGATCAGCGCAGCTTCCAGGCCGGGCGCCCACTGGCCGCCGCCCATCTGCAACGTACCAGGACGGCCGTCGAAGGTGTCAGCGAACACGGAATCCTTGCCGGGCCCGGAAGCCAGGGTGATTCGGTAGTGCAGCGTTAGGTAGGAATCCTGACGGACAAAAACGTTCACTTCGTTAGAGGCGATGCTCAAGATCTGCCACCGTATAGATATTGGATAAACCTTGATTTTAGAGCCTCTTATGAAATTGTCTGTGCGGCTGTCAAAACACGAGCGCCCGCGGGAGCGGTTGCTGCGTCACGGGGCCGGCGCGCTCCAGGACGCCGAACTGCTTGCCGTGGCCCTGCGCACGGGCATTCCCGGCATGAACGTGGTGGACTTGTCCAGCCGCCTGCTGGAGCGTTTTTCCGGTCTGCGGGGCCTGCTGGGCGCCACCCCCGAGGAATTGATGACCGTTTCCGGCCTGGGCGTGGCCAAATCGTGCACGCTTGCTGCCCTGCTGGAACTGGCGCGCCGGGCCATCGAGGAAGACCTGACCCGCAGCGACACCCTGCGTCACCCTGCCCAGGTGAAACAATATTGCATGGCTGCCCTGGGTCATCGGCGGGTGGAGCACTGCATCGCCCTGTATCTGGATAACCAGTTACGCGTGATCGCCACCGGCGAACTGGCGCGCGGCACGCTCTCCCAGGCGTCGGTCTACCCCCGCGAAGTGGTCCGCGAAGCCCTGCGCCACCATGCCGCCGCGCTGATCGTGGCCCATAACCACCCGTCGGGCCTGGCCGAAGCCAGCGCGGCCGACCGCGGCTTCACCCTGCAACTGAAACAGGCCCTGGCGCTGGTGGACATCAAACTGCTGGACCACCTGATCGTCGCCGGCGCCACCGTCGTCTCCATGGCGGAACTGGGCGGTTTGTAGGCACAGCGCGGCGCGCCGGAATTCGTTAGACTACCGCCCTGAATTGCTTTAGGCTTTAACCTGTTCCGGCATCATCCGACCGCTTCCCGCCATATGAAACGCCTGTGGGATATTTCCCCGCCCGTCTCCACGGCTTCGCCTGTCTTTCCCGGCGACACGCCGTACCGCCAGCAATGGAAGTGGTCGCTTACGCCCGGCTGTCCGGTCAATGTCAGTGAAATCACGCTGTCGCCGCACATCGGCGCGCACGCGGATGCGCCGCTGCATTACCAGAACGGCGCCGCCGCCATCGGCGCGGTGTCCCTGGAACCGTTCCTGGGCCCCTGTCGTGTCATCCACGCCATGGATTGCGGCCCGCTGATCACGACCGACCACCTGGCTCATGCGGCCCTGAATCTGCCTCCCCGCGTGCTGGTGCGCACCGCCAAGCATGCGGCGCAGCACTGGTGGACCGACGATTTCTCTGCCTACGCCCCCCAGACCATCGAATGGCTGGCTGAACGCGGCGTCATGCTGATCGGATTGGATACCGCCAGCATCGACCCCGCGTCCAGCAAGACCCTGGACAGCCACCACACGATATTGCGGCATGACATGCGGGTACTGGAAAACCTGGTGCTCGATGATGTGCCCGAAGGCGATTACGAATTGATCGCCCTGCCGTTGGCGCTGGTCCAGGCCGATGCCAGCCCGGTTCGCGCTGTCTTGCGCGAACTGTAGGCTGGTCCGCTGGCCACTGGGCGGCCGGCCTGCCCTGGCCGCCCGTTTTCGACTAGGTTCGACCATGAGAATCGCCACCCCCTACGCGCCCAGCTGGCGCGCGTTGCCCGCATCCGCCCGCCGTGCTGCCCCGCCCTGCCA
The DNA here is from genome assembly GCF_057799415.1 of Achromobacter sp. 18P8.1.1. NCBI lineage: Bacteria > Pseudomonadati > Pseudomonadota > Betaproteobacteria > Burkholderiales > Alcaligenaceae > Achromobacter > Achromobacter sp. 18P8.1.1. The sequence continues at coordinate 13,611 of NZ_JBYOKH010000025.1, forward strand.
CGGAGGCCAAGCATGAGCTGCCCGCACCGCCCCGAAGACATCGTCCACGAGGAAAAGGCGCAGCTGGATTTCGCGCGCGACATGACCTATGGCGACTACCTGCATCTGGACGAATTGCTGGGCGCGCAGCATCCGCTGTCGCCCGAGCACAACGAGATGCTGTTCATCATCCAGCACCAGACCAGCGAACTCTGGATGAAGCTGATGCTGCACGAGTTGCGTGCCGCCATCGCCAATGTGGCCGCCGACCGGCTGCAGCCCGCCTTCAAGATGCTGGCGCGCGTCAGCAAGATCATGGAGCAGCTGGTGCACGCCTGGGACGTGCTGGCTACCATGACGCCGCCCGAGTATTCCGCGCTGCGGCCGTATCTGGCCCGTTCCAGCGGCTTTCAGAGCTACCAGTACCGCCAGGTGGAATTCCTGCTGGGCAACAAGAACGCGGCCATGCTCAAGCCGCACGCGCACCGCGAAGACCTGCTGGCGCAGGTACGCACCGCCTACGAGGCCCCTTCGCTGTATGACGAGGCGCTGCGCCTGCTGGCCCGCCACGGCGTGGCCGTGCCGGCCGACCGCCTGGAGCGCGACTGGACGCAGCCTTACGAGTCCTCGGTAGGCGTCGAAGCCGCCTGGCTGACCGTCTACCGTGACACCGACCGCTACTGGGACCTGTATCAGTTGGGTGAAAAGCTGACCGACCTGGAAGACGCGTTCCGCCTGTGGCGATTCCGCCACGTCACGACGGTCGAACGGGTCATCGGCTTCAAGCGCGGCACCGGCGGCACCTCCGGCGTCGATTACCTGCGGCGGATGCTGGACGTCGTGCTGTTTCCCGAAATATGGAAGCTGCGCACCGAGCTCTGAGGAACCTGTCCCCTTATGGAGTCACGAAGGCGGGCCACGCCCGGCCGCCTTCGGGCGCTGGCGCATCGGGAATTTCCCATGCTAGAATTTGGGGTTACTTTTTGGATACGTGGCTAGAGTCCTCGCGTAGACGTTCTGTGTGAACGGTTTTCGTGGTCTGGCTGGCGACCCTACAACTTTGAGAAAGACTCCTCGCGAGTCCTAGGAAAGCACCATGAAAGAAGGCATTCACCCCGAATACCGCGATGTCGTTTTCGCCGATCTGCAAACGGGCAACAAGTTCATCACCCGTTCGACCGTGCACACGCGCGAAACCGTCGAAATCGACGGCAAGACGTACCCGCTCTTCAAGTGCGACGTGACCTCCGAATCGCACCCGTTCTACACGGGCGCCCAAACGCGTATCGTCGAAACCGGCCGTGTGGAAAAGTTCCGCGCCCGCTTCGCCCGTACGGCTGGCACGGTCAAGTCCGCTTCCTGATCCTGTCGCTCCCGCGGGAGTCACAGCAAAAAGGCAGCCTCCGGGCTGCTTTTTTTTCCCCCCTAGCCGGCTTGTTACGCGCTGGGGGCTGGCGCAACCAGACCACTCGGTTACATTAACGCCCGTGTCCCCACTTTCACTTTCCACTCCGGCCCGGCTCACGTCCGTGGCCACCGCAAAGCTCCCCAGATTGATTCTGCTGGGCTTGTCGCTGGCCTATATCGTGGCCGGCCTGTTCATGCGCGACCCGTGGAAAACGGACGATGCGGTCGGATTGGCGACCATGATCACGGCGATCCGCGAAGGCGGCATCACCTGGTTGCTGCCGCAAGTGGGACTGCTGGCGCACGCCGAAGAAGGCCCGCTGATCACCTGGGTGGGCGCGGCCAGCATCTGGCTGTTTGGCCCCTTCGTGGGCGACATCACCGCCGGACGCCTGCCTAACCTGTTGTGGTTCGGCATCACCGCGATGAGTGTCTGGTACGGCACCTACCTGCTGGGCCGCCGATCGGAAGCCCAACCGCTTGCCCTGCCCTTCGGCGGCGAACCCGCCCCGCGCGACTATGGCCGCATGCTGGCGGACGCGGCCCTGCTGCTGCTGCTGGCCACCGTAGGCATCCTGCAACGCACGCACGAGACCACTGTCGTGCCCGCCATCATGGCGTGCCAGGCGCTGGCCTTCTATTCGCTGGCGCGCAGCGTCGACCGCCCGGTGTCCGGCACCACCACGTTGGGAATCGCCCTGGCGGCCAGCTTCCTGACCCGTGGCTGGGTGGGCGCGACGCCCATCATGATCGGCGCCCTGCTGGCTTTCTACCCTCGCAGCCAATTGTGGAAGCGCAAGCGCTGGCTGCCTTGGGCCACGCTGGTGACGGTGGCGCTGATCCTGGCCTGGTGGATTCCGGCCAGCGAAAGCAGCCAGTACTGGATCCGCAACTGGAAGACCTGGAACCTGGCGTCCTTCGCCTGGCCGTCCTGGCACGATATGGGCCGCACGCTGCGCGACCTGCCCTGGTACCTGTGGCCCACCTGGCCGCTGGCGCTGCTGGCCGTCTGGCGCTGGCGCGCATGGATCTATGCCCCCCATATCTGGCTGCCGCTGATGCTGCTGGCATGCTCGGCCCTGGTGCTGTTCGGCCTGGAAGAGGCCACCGATTCCGAATACGTCCTGCTGGCGGTGCCGTGCGCCGTGCTGGGCGCGTTCTCGCTGCCGACCCTGCGCCGCGGCGTCGTCAACACGCTGGACTGGTTCGCCGTCATGTGCTTTTCGCTGACGGCCGCCACCGCCTGGCTGGGCTGGGTGGCGCTGCATTTCAACTGGCCGGCCCAGATTTCCCGCAACATCGCCCGCCAGACGACCGGCTATGAACCCGTGATTTCGTGGACCGCCTTTACGCTGGCAGTCATCTTCACGGTGGCCTGGATCGCGCTGGTGGTCTGGCGCCTGCGCGTGCGTCCGCAAGCCCTGTGGCGCGGCACCGTGCTGTCGGCCGGCGGACTGACCGTGACGTGGATCCTGCTGGTGCTGCTGTGGCAGCCCGCCGTGGACTACGCCCGCAGCTACCGCACCGTCTCGGGCCAACTGGCCCAGGCGCTGGCGCAGCACACGCGCCCTGGCGAATGCGTTCGCGGCTTGAGCCTGGGCAGCGGCCAGCGCGCCTCGTTCCTGATCTTCAATAACCTGACCTTCACGTTCGACGCGAAGTGCACGTTGATCTTGCAGCAGACCAGCAACCAGAGCCTGCGCGACAACACCGCCGCGTATAGCGACGGCGCCGACGTGCTGTGGCAGGGCGGCCGCCGCGCTGACCGGCAGGAAGTATTCCGCCTGCTTCGGGTCGGCGCCAACCGATGAGTTCGGTGAGCGCGGCGCCGATTTCCTTCGGCGCCACCCTGCGCGGCATCGCCAAGCAGGCCTGGCCCGTGCTGATCAGCCAATGGGCCGGCATCTCGTTCGGCGTGCTGGACACCGCCATGACGGGCCACTCCAGCGCCAGCGACCTGGCCGCGATGGCCTTGTCCGCCTCGATCTACATCACCGTTTTCGTGGGCTTGATGGGCGTGGTCCATGCCCTGATCCCCATCCTGGCCCAGCACTATGGCGCCGGCAACAACCTGGAAGTCGGCCGCAGCTGGGGCCAGGGCGTGTGGCTGGCGCTGGGCCTGTCCGGGGTGGGCGCGATCCTGATGCTGTTCCCGAACGTCTGGCTATCCATGTCCGGCGAGGTGGCGCCCGCCGTGCGGGAGCGGATCGGCTCCTACCTGCAGGCGCTGGCGCTTGCCCTGCCTGCCGCGCTGGTGTTCCGCACCATCTATGCGCTGGGCACCTCGGTGTCGCGCCCCAAGCTGGTCATGGCCATCAACCTGTCGGCCATCGGCTTCAAGGCCTTCTTCAACTGGCTGTTCATCTACGGCAAGCTGGGCCTGCCCGCGATGGGCGCCACCGGCGCCGGCCTGGCGACCGCGCTGGTGTCGTGGATGAGCCTAGGGCTGGGCCTGTGGGTGATCACCCATGACCGCTTCTACCGCCGCTTCCAGTTGCGGATCGGCAAGCCCGACTGGACGACGTTGAAGGAACTGCTGCGCCTGGGCATCCCGATGGGCGGCTCGTACCTGGTGGAAGTGTCTGCCTTCACGTTCATGGCGTTGCTGGTCGCTCGCGAAGGCACATTCGTGACCGGTGGGCACCAGATCATGTCGAACCTGGCCGCGCTGTGCTACATGATGCCGATGGCGCTGGGCGTGGCGACTGCCGCCCTGACCGCACAAGCGATCGGCGCCGGCAACCTGGCCCATGCACACCGCACCGGCATGGCAGGGCTGGCGCTCGGCCTGATCGGCGCACTGTTGACGGCGGCCGTGCTGCTGGTTGGCCGGCCGCTCATCCTGGCGGCCTACACCGATGACGCCGGCGTGGCGGCCGTCGCCACGACCCTGCTGGCCGTGCTGCCGCTGTTCCACCTGTTCGATTCCATGCAGTGCATCAACTCCTACCTCCTGCGCGCCTATAAGGTCGCGGTCGTGCCGCTGCTGCTGCAGGTAGTGGCGCTGGCTGGTGTGGGCCTGGTGGGCGGCTGGTGGTTCGGTTTCGGCCCCGGCAAGGGCGGCCTGGATGGCATCCGCAACGTCCTCGTACCGGGTTCCCCCGTCGGTGCGGGCAGCATGTGGTTGATGGCGATGGTCGGCCTGGCCCTGTCCGCCGCGCTACTGCACTTCTGGTATCGGCGGATCGTGCGGACCCTGGCACAGCCGTAACGCCCCGGAAGCAAAAGAAAAAAGGCAGCCCGAGGGCTGCCTTTCTTGTCTCCGATCGTGGGATCAGACCACTTTCGGCCGCTTGTCGATCACGCGGCGTGCCTTGCCGGTAAGCGTGCGTTCCACATGCCCGGAGTCCGACACCTGGATGCGCGCGCTGACGCCAATGTGCGTCTTCACGGCATGCTGCAACTGGCGGCCCAGATCGTTGCGCTCGGCGTCCGACAGGCCCGAGAACTCGGCGCGCACTTCGGTCAGGATCTCCAGCTCGTCCATATTGCCCGTGCGCGACAGCACCAGCTGATAGTGCGGGGCCAACTGAGCGATCTTCAGCACCAGCTCTTCCACCTGCGTCGGGAACATGTTCACGCCACGCACGATCAGCATGTCGTCGCTGCGGCCCGTGATCTTGCCGATGCGGCGCATGCTGCGTGCCGTCGGCGGCAGCAGGCGGGTCAGGTCGCGCGTGCGGTAGCGGATGATGGGCATCGCTTCCTTGGTCAGCGACGTGAACACCAGTTCACCAGGTTCACCATCGGCCACGGGCTCGCCCGTATCCGGGTTGATGATTTCGGCGTAGAAATGGTCTTCCCAGACCACGGGACCATCCTTGGTTTCGACGCACTCGCTGGCCACGCCCGGCCCCATTACTTCGGACAGGCCGTAGATGTCCACCGCGTCGATGCCGGCTTCGGTCTCGATATCAGCGCGCATCTGCCCCGTCCACGGCTCGGCGCCGAAGATGCCGATGCGCAGCGAACTTTGACGCGGATCAATGCCCTGGCGACGCTGTTCTTCCAGAATATTGCAGAAATAGGAGGGCGTGACCATGATGATATCCGGACGGAAATCGCTGATCAGCTGCACCTGCTTTTCGGTCTGCCCGCCCGACATCGGGATGACGGTGCAACCCAGGCGCTCGGCGCCGTAATGCGCACCCAGGCCGCCCGTGAACAAGCCGTAGCCGTAGGCCACGTGCACCGTGTCGCCGGGTTTACCGCCGGCCGCACGGATCGAACGCGCAACCAGATTGGCCCAGTTGTCCAGATCACCCTTGGTGTAGCCCACCACCGTCGGCTTGCCCGTGGTGCCGCTGGAAGCATGGATACGCGAGATTCGTTCGCGCGGCACGGCGAACATACCGAAGGGATAGTTATCGCGCAGTTCCTTCTTCGTCGTGAAGGGGAATTTCGAAATATCGGACAGCTGCTTCAGATCGTCCGGATGCACGCCCGCGTCATCGAACGCTTTCTTGTAGTGCGCGACGTTCTCGTAGGCATGCTTGAGCGTCCACTTCAGACGCTGCAGCTGCAACGCGCGAAGCTCATCCTCGCTGGCATGCTCGATGGGGTCCAGCCCCGGCTTGCTCATGGTGTTGGACATGGTTATCTCTCTCCTGAAATTCTCTTTACGCCGGTCGGGGCAGCGACGGGGGCCTGAACCCCGGGCGCGCGCCGCCCTGCCAGCGGCCTTGTCTTTGGTAGGTTGCCTTACGCGTCGGCGGGAACGCCGACGATCTGACCTTTGATGCGATAAGAGCGCCCGCGGAACAGCGCGACATTGCGGCCATCCTGGTTGGTCACCGTGACGTCGTACACGCCCGTGCGGCCAGCCAGGGAACGCTCCTGGGCCACCGCAGTCAGCAGATCGCCTTCGAAACCCGGCGCCAGGTAATCGATGGTGCAGCCGGAGGCCACCGTGCTGACATTGCGCGAATTGCACGAAAACGCGAAGGCACTGTCAGCCAGGGCGAAAATGAAACCGCCATGGCAGGTCTTGTGCCCGTTCAGCATGTCGGCGCGCACGCGCATCGTCAGACGTGCGTAGCCCGGCGCCATTTCCTCGACCTTCATGTCCAGGCCTTGCGAGGCCGCGTCACCTGCGTACATCACGGTGCCGACGGCCTGAGCCAGTTCCTGGGGATCAGCCGGCACTTCAACAGCGGGAACATGCGCGTTCATCATTGCCCCTTGAATTGCGGTTCGCGCTTGCCAAGGAAGGCGGCCACGCCTTCGGCGTAATCCGCGCTGCGGCCCAGTTCGCGCATCATGTCGCGTTCCAGGTCCAGCTGCGTGGACAGGTCGTTACCCAGGCTGGCCTGCATGGCACGCTTGGTGAACGCCAGACCCTTGGTGGGCGCCGTGGAGAAGTGCTTGGCCAGGCGGTCCAGGGTGGCGTCGAATTCCTCGTCGGCCACGCATTGCCAGATCAGGCCCCACTCTTCGGCCTGTTTGGCGCTGAGCTTGTCGCCCAGCATCGCCAGGCCCATGGCGCGCGCGCGGCCGACCAGGCGCGGCAGCGCGAAGGTGCCGCCCGTATCCGGAATCAGCCCCAGGCGGCAGAACGACTGGATGAAGTTGGCTGAAGCCTTGGCGATGACGATATCGCCGGCGAACGCGAGGTTGGCGCCCGCGCCAGCCGCCACGCCGTTCACCCCAACCACGACCGGCATGGGCAAGGCGTTCAGGCGGCGCACCAGCGGACCGTAGAACTTGTCGACGGTTTCGCCCAGGTCAGGCGGCGTGCCGTCTTCGGCGGGCTTGCGCTCGCTCAGGTCCTGCCCCGCGCAAAAGCCGCGGCCCGCGCCGGTCAGGACCAGCACGCGCGCGCCTTCGGTTTCAACACGCGTCAATGCGTCGGCCACTTCGCCATGCATGTTGGCGGTGAAACTGTTCAGCTTGTCCGGGCGGTTCAGCGTCAGACGCGCAATGCCGTTGGACAGGTCGAATTGAATATCTTGGTAGCTCATATCAGTTATCCATTGCGGGCACGCTACTGGCATCAAAGGTAATCGGTAACGCCCTATCCGGGCCGCAGCGGCGCCCCCCTCGAGAGGGAAGCGCGTAGCGCTTCGGGGGCTTAAATATGACGGCGGGTTTGCACCACGCGGAATCGGTTCGACACGAAAGCCGCGTCGGACAGCGCCGCATTGGCGGCCGGATTGGCGCCGGTGCCATGGAAGTCGCTGAAGGCCGCGGTCTGATTGACGAACACGGCGCCCGTCAGGTTGAGCGACAGCGACACGCCGGAGACTTCGGCCGCGTCCTGCACCTGCTCGGCCACCTGCGCATCCGTCGTGTAGGCGGACAGCGACAGCGCGCCGTGCTGGATGACGCTGTCGCGCGCCAGCTGGATGCTGTGCGCAGTGGAATCGGTGGCCACCACGAACGCGATGGGACCGAACCATTCCTGGGCGATGGCGGCATTGCCGGCTTCCGTGCGCAGCAGCAGCGGCGTGCGGACGCGGGCGTTTTCGAATTGCGGGTGTACGAGCGTCTTGCTGTCGGCCACGACCGGCAGCCCGAGCGCGCGGGCGCGTTCGATGCGCTCGACGATGCCTTCGTTCTGGATCGCGCCGGTCAGTTCAACGGCGCGCGCGGCGTCGGCGCTGACTTTCTCAAGCGCCACGCCCAGGGCGGCGGCGACGTCATCGAAGCTGACGCGACCTTCCGGGGTGTTGATGCCGTCGCGCGGCACGTAGATGTTTTGCGGCGCCGTGCACATCTGGCCGGAATACAGAGCCAGCGAAAACGCCAGGTTGCGCGCCACGCCCTTCAGGTCGGCCGTGGAATCGATGATGACCTGGTTGACACCGGCCTTCTCGGTGTAGACCAGCGCCTGGCGGGCGTTGTTTTCCAGCCAGTCGCCGTTGGCGGTGCTGCCGGTGAAATCGACGATCTTGACGGCCGGGTCCAGCGCCAGCTTCTGCGCAGTGTCATCGCCCGCTTCGTGCGCGGCCAGCAGCACGACGTCGGGATCGAAGCCCGCTTCCTGCAGCACTTCGCGCGCCACCTTGACGGTGATGGCCAGCGGCAGGATCGCGCCCGGGTGCGGCTTCACGATGACGGTGTTGCCGGTGGCCAGGCTGGCGAACAGGCCGGGGTAGCCGTTCCAGGTCGGGAAGGTCGAGCAGCCGATTACCAGCGCGACGCCGCGCGGCACGACGGTGAACTGCTTTTCCATGCGGATCGGGTCATTCTTGCCCTGCGGCTTTTCCCAGATGGCCACGCCAGGAATGCGCGACATTTCCTGCCAGGCGTAGGTCACGGCCTCGAAGCCGCGGTCCTGCGCGTGCGGGCCGCCGGCCTGGAAGGCCATCATGAAGCCCTGGCCGGTGGTGTGCTGGACCGCGTAGGCGATCTCGAAGCTGAGCTTGTTCAGGCGCGCCAGGATCTCCAGCGACACACCCACCCACGCCTGCGGACCGGCGCGGCGCCAGTCTTCCAGGGCGCGCTTGGAGGCGGCGATCAGCTTGTCGACGGGCACGTGCGGATACGTGATGCCCAGGTCGAAGCCGTAGGGGGATTTCTCGCCGCCCACGGTGCCGTCGGCGTCATGCAGGTTCAGCGGGAACGGCTTGCCCTTGAGCGCTTCGAAGGCGGCACGGCCGTCGTCGTTGGCGGTCTCGCCATAGTTGCGGGGGCTGGGCGATTCGGCAAACGGGCTCCAGTAGCCGCGCAGCGCGGCGGCCGCCAGGGATTGTTCCAGCAGGGGCTGATGGCGTTCGAAGAATTTCTGGGACACTGTGTCTCTCCAATGAATTAGGTAGGTCTGCCTGGCGCGCGCCGGGTCAGGTTTCCTGGTCGAAGTCGATGACCAGGCGGTCGCTGACCGGGAAGCTCTGGCAGCTCAGGACGAAACCGCGCGCCACTTCGTAGTCTTCCAGCGCGAAGTTGGCATCCATGTCCACTTCGCCCTCGACCACTTTGCAACGGCAGGTGGAACACACCCCGCCCTTGCACGAATACGGCAACTCGATCCCTTGCGCCAGCGCCGAGTCCAGCACGCTGTCTTTATTCTTTTCAATGACGAACTTGCGGCTATGGCCGTCCTGCACCACGGTGACTTCGCACTGGCCCTTGCCGGGCGCCTGGCGGGCCTCGTGACCGGTGCGCAGCGCACGCGGCCCCTTGGGCGCGCCGAACAGCTCGAACTTGATGTTCGACTTCGGAATACCGCGGGCCTGCAGGCGCTCGACCACGCTTTCCGTCATGGTCTGCGGGCCACAGACAAAAGCGTAATCGATATCTTCGGGGCTCATCCAGGCCGACATCAGCTGGTCAACCTTGTCGCCGTCCAGGCGGCCGTTGAACAGTTCGATGTCCTGGGATTCGCGGCTCATCACGTAGACCAGCGAGAAGCGGTCCATGTACAGGTTCTTCAGGTCTTCGATCTCTTCGCGAAAGAGCACCGCCGAGGAAGCGCGGTTGCCGAAGAACAGCGTGAACTTGCTGCCCGGTTCGATGGACAGCGCGGTCTTGACCAGCGAAAACACCGGTGTGATGCCGCTGCCCACCGCAAAGGCCACGTAGTGGCGCTTGTTCTCGGGCGAGAAATCGACCGTGAAATTGCCCGCCGGCGCCATGACTTCCAGCGTCTGGCCAGGCTGCAGTTCCTGGTTGGCCCAGCTGGAGAACGTGCCTTCGTCCACTTTCTTGATCGCCACGCGCAGCAGCTTGTCGTGCGGCGCCGAACAGATCGAATATGAGCGGCGCAGCTCTTCGCCGTTCAGCTGGGTGCGCAGGGTCAGGTACTGGCCGGGCAGGAAAGCGAATTCCTTGGTCAGCGTGTCGGGCAGATCGAAGGTCACGACGACGGCATCGCGCGTATTGCGCGCCACCGAGGCCACCTTCAACGAATGAAATTGGTTCTGGCTCATCTCGAAACCGCTCTCAGTGAGTCTTGAAATAATCGAAGGGTTCGCGGCAAGCGACGCAGCGATACAGCGCCTTGCATGACGTGGACCCGAAGTTGCTGACCATCCGCGTATCGCGCGAACCGCAGCGCGGGCAGGCGATGGCGGGCGCGACGGCGCGGCGGCTGATGCCCGAGATGTCGATGGCGCGTTCGGCGGGCGCGGCGATGCCGTAGCCCTTGAGCGCTTCGCGCCCCTTCTCGCTCATCCAGTCGGTCGTCCAGGCGGGCGCCAGGCGGGTTTCGACACGGACCTCGTCGATGCCGTGGCGTGCCAGCGTCTGCTGGATGTCCTGCGTGATCTCGCGCATGGCCGGGCAGCCTGAGTACGTGGGCGTGATGACCACGACACAGGCCTCGCCATCCCAGGAGACGTCCCGCACCACGCCCAGATCCACCACGGACAGCACGGGGATCTCCGGATCGGGAACCTCTTGCAGCCAGGCATAGACCTGGTCGGCGGAAATGGGCGCCAGCGCGTTCACCACGTGGCTCCTGGATAGGCGCGCGGCAGGTACTGCATTTCTGCCAGCACGTAGCCGAGTTCTTCGGTGTGCTTGCCCTGGCGTCCACCGCGGTAGGCCAGATGGTTGGCGGCGGTTTCGTCCGGCACGGTCAGCGTGGCTTCTTCCAGCACTTCCCGCACGTGGGCGAGCCAAGGCTGGCGCAAGGCGGACAGCTCACAGCCGATGCCGCGGGCAGCCACGTCCTGATCCACGGCGTCGTCGGCGAATAGTTCACCGGTGAAGCGCCAGGCGTCGTCGATGGCGGCCTGCATCTTGGCGTGGCTTTCTGCCGTGCCGTCGCCCAGGCGAACCACCATGTCCGACGAACGGCGCACGTGATAGGTCACTTCCTTGATCGACTTGGCGGCGATGCCGGCCACGCGTTCGTCAGAGGATTGCTCCAGGCGCTGCAAGAGGAAGTAGTGCCACACGTCGAACAGGAACTGGCGCGCCATCGTGTCGGCATAGTTGCCGTTGGCGCGTTCGACCAGCAGCACGTTGTGGAACTGGTGCGCGTCGCGGTGGTAGGCCAGCGCGTCTTCGTCGCGACCTGCGCCTTCGACTTCGCCGGCCAGCGTCAGCCACATGCGAGCCTGGCCCAGCAGGTCCAGCGCGGTGTTGGTCAGCGCGAGGTCTTCTTCCAGGATGGGGCCGTGGCCCGTCCAGGCGCCCAGGCGCTGCGACAGGATCAGCGACGAATCGCCGAGGCGCAGCAGGTATTCAAACAGAGTCTTGTCCATGTCTCCCCCGCCGCCTTACATGTGCTTGATTTCTTCGGGCATCGGGAAAAACGTGGGATGCCGGTAGACCTTGCTGTTGGCCGGTTCGAACAGAGGTTCCTTGTCACCGGGGCTGCTGGCCGAGATATCGGAGGCGCGCACGACCCAGATGCTCAGGCCTTCATTGCGGCGGGTATAGACGTCACGGGCGTGGTTGATCGCCATTTCGGCGTCAGATGCATGCAGGCTGCCGACGTGCTTGTGCGCCAGGCCGTGCTGGCTGCGGATGAACACTTCCCACAAAGGCCAGTCTTTGCTCATGATGGATATCCTTGGAATACGGGGCGCGCACCGCGCGCCCTGATTTGCAATGGTTGGAAGAATGAACCTGGAAACTCGGCTATCGGAGCGCCGGCGCGGCCGCGCGGAGCCGGCTTGGCCGGTTCGCAGCGGCGCCCCTTCAAAGGAGCAGCGCGCAGCGCTTCGGGGTCGAGTTCATCAGGCGGCCTTGCGCTGCGCCTGCTTGTCCGCATAGGCGACGAGTGCGTCGCGCACCCAGGCACCGTCCTCGTGCGCCTTGACGCGCGCGGCCAGGCGTTCCCGGTTGCACGGGCCGTTGCCCTTGAGCACCGCGTAGAACTCGCTCCAGTCGATCTCGCCGAAGTCATAGTGGCCGCGCTCGGCGTTCCACTTCAAATCGGGATCCGGCACGGTGAGGCCCAGGTATTCGGCCTGGGGCACGGTCTGGTCGACCATCTTCTGGCGCAGCTCGTCATTGGAGAAGAGCTTGATCTTCCAGGCCATGGACTGGGCGCTGTTGGGCGAGTCGGCGTCCGACGGGCCGAACATCATCAGCGCGGGCCACCACCAGCGGTTCAGCGAGTCCTGCACCATCGCCTTCTGTTCGGGCGTGCCGTGCAGGCACATCTGCATCAGCAGGTCGTAGCCCTGGCGCTGGTGGAAGGACTCTTCCTTACAGACGCGCACCATGGCCCGCGCGTACGGGCCGTAGGAACAGCGGCACAGGGGGATCTGGTTGATGATGGCCGAGCCGTCGACCAGCCAGCCGATCATGCCGATGTCGGCCCAGCTGAGTGTGGGGTAATTGAAGATGCTGGAGTACTTGGCGCGGCCGGCATGCAGGTCGTCGATCAGGTCGTCGCGCGACACGCCCAGCGTTTCCGCAGCGCTGTACAGGTACAGCCCATGGCCCGCTTCGTCCTGCACCTTGGCCAGCAGAATGGCCTTGCGCTTGAGCGACGGGGCGCGACTGATCCAGTTGCCTTCCGGGAGCATCCCGACGATTTCCGAATGCGCGTGCTGCGAGATCTGGCGCACCAGCGTCTTGCGGTAGGCGTCCGGCATCCAGTCCTTGGCCTCGATGCGCACGCCGTCGTCAATGCGGCGCTGGAACGTCTGTTCGCGGCCTTCGAGCTGGTCCGCGGTCTTGACCTGCTTGACGCCGGTTTCGACGAGTTGAGCGTACATGTTTGTCTCCTAGAGACGGTTTGCGAAAACGCAAAGCAAACGTTGCGCAGTGCCGTCATGTCATAGGTGGATTATTTAATACAAAAAAACCATTGTCAAACTCAAATCTGTATCACATTGGATTTATGTATCATATTGCGGATCCCGATATCGGCCGTTTGCGGCCCCCCTTATGGCAAACCCTCATTCGCCCCTGGACCGCTTCCTGTCCCGCTTATTGAAAAGCGATCCGCCCCGCGCCAAATCCCTGTGCGTCAGCTTGCTGGGGGACGCGCTCGCCCCCCATGGCGGCGCCATCTGGTTGGGCGACCTGATCGCGCTGCTGGCGCCGCTGGGCATCAATGAACGGCTCCTGCGCACCAGCGTCTTCCGGCTGGTCGCCCAGAACTGGCTGCAGTCCGAACGCCATGGGCGCCGCAGCCTTTACCTGATTTCCGAACAAGGGCTGCGCCATACCGCGCATGCCTCGCAGCGCATCTACGAAGGCGCGGCGCAAGACTGGAACGGGGAATGGACGCTGGTCGCGCTGCCGCGTACCGGCAACGGCCTGGCCGAGCGGGCGGAATTGCGCCGGGAGCTGGTCTGGGAAGGCTTCGGCATGATCGCCCCCGGGCTGTTCGCCCATCCGCACACGGAGGCGCGGGCGGCGCACGACATCCTTGAAAAGCTCGGCATCCCGGACCGGGCGCTGGTGCTGTCCGCGCGCGACCTGGCCGGCGCAGGTGGCCTGCCGATTGCCAGCCTGGCTTCGCAATGCTGGAACCTGGACGACGTGGCTGAGCAATACCGGCAGTTCTCGCGCAACTTCGGCCCGCTGGAAAAACTGCTGGAAGAACCGCCCTCGCCGTCGGAAGCGTTCGTTGTACGCGTCATGCTGCTGCACAATTGGCGCCGAATCGTCCTGCACGATCCGCAACTGCCCGGCCCGATGCTGCCCGACAACTGGCCCGGCCATGCCGCGCGTGAACTCTGCGGGCGGATCTACTGGAAGGTGTTCGACGCGTCGGAAACGCATCTGGAGGCGTTGGCCGGGCAGGACAACGAGCGGTATGCCCCGCTGGCGGGCGACATCGCGGCGCGCTTCGGCGGACGGCCGGCATAAACAGCCGTCAGGCGTCCGGCGACAGGGTCACTCCCAACGTGTCGACATGGCGTTCGCCGGCTGAGATCTGGCCGGGGCCGGGGCGCGTCAGCCCGGCTGTAGCGGCAATGAAGGACAGCGTCCAGTGCGCCTGGATCGGCCGCCCCAGTGCCGCACCGGTGTCGGCGTCGATGCCGCTGGGCACATCCAGCGCCAGCACCGGGACATTCCAGCTGTTGACGGTATCAACCAGCGCTTGCCAGTCCGCGTCCAGCGGCCGGTTCAGGCCGATACCGAACAGGCCGTCAATGACGATGTCGGGAATGTCGCCGGGCGTCAGCGCGGTCTGCGTCTGTCCGCCGGCAGAAAGCCAGCCCGCCCAGGCGCGGGCGGCATCGGGGGGAAAACGGTCCGGGTCCGACGGCAACAGCACTTTCACTGCATACCCCAAGGCAAGCAGGCGTGCGGCCGCCTCCAGGGCATCGCCCCCGTTATTGCCGGGGCCGGCCAGGGCCAGGACGGTACGGTCAGGAGGAAAGCGGGCAGCGATGAATTCGGCGGCAGCCCGACCAGCCAACGGCATCAGCGCCCGCCCGGAAGCCAGGGCAAGCTGTTCGGCGCGGCGAATCTGGGCAATAGGATAAGACGGCATGGCGAAGGCGCGGCGGATGGGGCTTACCCAGTTTACGCCGCGGCCCTGCCTGCCGCTTACACCTTCAGGAAGTGCTCGCGGTAGTACTTGAGTTCGTCGATGGATTCGTAGATGTCCGCCAGCGCTTCGTGGCGGCTCTTCTTCTCGAAACCCTTGTACACGGCCGGCGCCCAGCGGCGCGCCAATTCCTTCAGCGTGCTGACATCCAGGTTGCGGTAATGGAAGAACTGTTCCAGGCGCGGCATGTAAGCAAACATGAAGCGGCGGTCCTGGCTGATGGTGTTGCCGCACAACGGCGATTTACCGGCCGGCACATGCTGCGCAAGAAACGCCAACAGCGTATCCTCTGCCTGCGCCTCGGACACCGTCGATGCCTTGACCTTGTCGATCAGGCCGCTCTTGCCGTGAGTGGATTTGTTCCAGTTGTCCATGGCGTCAAGCAGGCTGTCGGGCTGGTGGATCACCAGCACGGGGCCTTCGGCCACGACCGTCAGATCAGGCTCCGTCACCACGACGGCCACCTCGATGATGCGTTCTTTCTCAGGTTCCAGGCCCGTCATTTCCATGTCGAGCCAAACCAGGCGATTTTCGTTCACAGCCATATAATTTGCCTATAAAACGCGCGATTTTCGCACATCCTTCTTGAGCCGACCGCTTCGCCCATGTTCACATTGCTGTTCGTTGCTTTCCTGCTGACCGATATTGCCGTGCGCCTGTGGCTGGCCACACGCCAGATCCGCCACGTCATTCGCAACCGCGACCAGGTGCCTGCGGAATTCTCCCACCGGATCGGGCTGTCCAGCCACCAGCGCGCGGCGGATTACACGGTGGCGCGGGTCAAGCTGGGGATGCTGGAACGCACCTACGACGCGATCCTGCTGGTGTGCCTGACGCTGATGGGCGGCCTGCAGTTCATCGACCTGATGATAGGCCAGCTTACCAGCAACGACTTCCTGCGCCAGATGTTGCTGCTGGTCGCCGTGGCGTTGCTGCTGGGCGTGCTGGGGTTACCGTTCACGCTATGGCGGCAATTCAAGCTTGAGGCGCGCTTCGGGTTCAACCGCATGACGCCCGAGCTCTTCATCGCCGATGCCGCCAAGGGCCTGCTGGTAGCCGCCGTGCTGGGCTTGCCGCTGGCCGCCGCCGTGCTGTGGCTGATGGGGAGCGCGGGCGCCTACTGGTGGATCTGGGCGTGGGCGCTTTGGACCGTGTTCAACCTGGCGCTCCTGATCATCTACCCGATGTTCGTCGCGCCGCTGTTCAACAAGTTCACCCCGCTGTCCGACCCGGACCTGGCAGGACGCATCCAGCGCCTGGCGCAACGTTGCGGCTTTTCGCTCAATGGCCTGTTCGTGATGGACGGTTCGCGCCGCTCTGCCCACGGCAACGCCTATTTCACGGGCTTTGGCCGGTCGCGCCGCATCGTGTTCTTCGACACCTTGCTGGCCCGCTTGAACGGCGATGAGATCGAAGCCGTGCTGGCCCATGAACTGGGCCACTTCGCCAAACGCCACATCATCAAGCGCATCATTTTCAGTTTCGCCATGGCATTGGGCTTTTTTGCCATCCTGGGATGGGTCGCCCAACAGCCCTGGTTCTATGTGGACCTGGGCGTCATGCCGCAACTGGGCGGACGCAACGATGCCATGGCGTTGCTGCTGTTCTTCCTGGTCATTCCCGTTTTCACTTTCATGTTTACGCCGCTGGCCAGCTGGTACTCGCGCCGTGACGAATTCGAAGCCGACCGCTATGCGGCCGAGCAGAGTTCGCCGGAACGCCTGGTCTCCGCGCTGGTCAAACTCTACGACGACAACGCCGCTACGCTGACCCCCGACCCCGTGCACTCCGCCTTCTACGACAGCCATCCCCCCGCCGCCGAGCGCATCCGCCACCTGATGGCGGGCGCCGCATGAACGCCCGCAACAACAGCAGCAAGAAGCCTCCCAACCAAGCGCCGGCGGGCGCCCCGGCCGCCGCGGTCGGGCTCGAGGGCCGCATCATCGCGGCGCACGGGCGTCACTACACCGTGGAACTGGCCGATGGTTCGACCCGCAAGTGCTTCCCTCGCGGCAAGAAAGCCGGCGCCGCCGTGGGCGACCGCGTGCAGATCACGCCGCAGGGCAACGATGAAGGCGCCATCGACACCATCCTGCCGCGCAGCAACCTGCTGTACCGCTCGGATGACATGCGCTCCAAGCAATTCGCGTCCAACGTGGACCAGTTGCTGATCGTGATCGCCGTGCGCCCGACCTTCTCGGACGACCTCACCGGCCGGGCGCTTGCGGGCGCCTGGAGCGCAGGCATCTCGCCGCTCATCATCCTGAACAAGACCGACCTGGTCGATGAATTGCCCGCCGCGCGTGCACGCCTCGCGCCCATTGCAGCGCTCGGCGTGCCCGTCATCGAACTGAGCGCACTGGAGCCCGAAAAGGTCCATACCCTGCTGGCGCCGCACCTGGCCGGCCGCACCAACCTGCTGCTGGGTCAAAGCGGCATGGGCAAATCCACGCTGCTCAATGCGTTGATCCCCACCGCCGGCGCCGCCACGCGAGAACACTCCACCGCGCTGGACATGGGCAAGCACACCACGACCAGCACGCGGCTGTATCACCTGCCGGCGCCGGGCGGCGACCTGATCGACTCTCCGGGATTCCAGGCATTCGGCTTGCAGCATCTGACCCGCGAGGACATCATCCGCGGCTTCCCGGAGTTCACGCAGCCCATCGAAGCCTGCCGCTTCTACAACTGCACGCACCGGCAGGAGCCGGGCTGCGGCGTGCTGGCAGCATTACAGGCAGGCCAGATCAATCCGCTGCGCTATGCGCTGTACGAACGTATCCTGGAAGAGAACCTGGCCGGGCAGCAGCGTTACTGACCGCCGGCACAAGATCTGCCTGCATGAAAAACGGCCCCGATGAGGGGCCGTTCTTATTGGGCGTGCGGTGGGCGCCGGGTGGCCCGGTAAAGATAGGCGCGGTCAGCGCGGCTGCAATCCGTTGCGCACCAGGTGATAGAGGTTGCGCAGCATGCCGGCAGTCGCGCCCCAGATGAAATGGTCGCCGTACGGCATGCCGTAGTAATTGCGCACCCGCCCGTCGTCCAGCCGCGCTTCGTACAGGCGGTGATTGGCGGGGTCCATCAGGAAGGACAGCGGCACCTCGAACACTTCCGCCACTTCGAACGCATCGGGCGCCAGGTCGAAACCCGGGCGCACCAGCGACACCACCGGAATGATCGAAAAACCCGTCGCCGTCAAGTACGGCGGCATGCTGCCCAGCACTTCCACATGGTTGGCAGGCAGGCCCGTTTCCTCCTGCGCCTCGCGCAGGGCGGCGGCCACCGGTGTCGAATCGCTGGTTTCGATGCGTCCGCCGGGAAAGCTGATCTGGCCGGCATGGTCATGCAGATGCGCGGCGCGCTGGGTCAGCATGATGTGCACGCCGTTGTCGCGAGTGACCAGCGGAATCAACACGGCGGCGGGCACAGGCGTGCCTTCGCGGCCGGGATAGCGCAGGTCATTGTCACGCGAAAGCTCCAGCGTCCAGGTGGACGGCTGGCTGAGCGTGCCCCGCAAAGAATCCGGGGTCAGCAGGCTGGCGGGCACGGCCGGCAAGGACTCATTGGCCACCACCCACGGTTGCGTCGCGGGGTCGAAACCGGGACGTGCGAGCGGCCTTCTGGGCCGCGCGGAATACGAGGAATCAGACATTCGGCTTTGCAAAAAGAAAAAGGCACCCTCGCAGGTGCCTTTTTAACCCGGAAACCTGTGCCGGACGGAAACGCTGGATGGCGCGGACGTCCGACACTGGTAGGGCCGTGTGCCGATAAGCGATCAAGCCGCCGGGGCTTGCTTGCTGACCAGCTTTTCCTTGATACGCGCCGACTTGCCCGAGCGGTTGCGCAGGTAGTACAGCTTGGCGCGGCGCACGTCGCCGCGGCGCTTGACTTCGATGCCGGCGATTTGCGGCGAGTACAGCTGGAACGTACGTTCCACGGCTTCACCCGACGAAATCTTGCGCACGGTGAACGCGGAGTTCAGGCCGCGGTTGCGCTTGGCGATGACAACGCCTTCGAAAGCCTGCACGCGCTTGCGGGTGCCTTCAACGACGTTCACGCTCACGATGACGGTGTCACCAGGAGCAAATTCAGGCTTGGCTTGGCCGCCGGTCAGACGGGCAATTTCTTCCTGTTCCAGGATAGCGATAAGGTTCATTAGAACTCCTAGATCATCATGTCTTTGCGGACTAAAACTTTTGCCGTTCGATGTTGTTCACGTGAAGCTGGCCATCGGGGCGCGCCACTGGGGCAAACCGCGGGGCTGACTACGCGTGTGTATTGCCGGCAACCCGAAGGGTCAACGCACAATACTCGTACCGCAAGCAGAGGATGAGATTTGGCAAACCAATGATTCTACACCAAAAATTCGCCGGAGCGTCTAGTAGAATGGCGACCTTCCGGTGGCTTTGCTGTACCCTTGCCATTTCTGTAACAAACACGTCATCTGACGCTGTTCCCACATGTCGTATTCGTCCCTGTTATTGGTCGTCCTGGCGGCGATGGCCCACGCAACGTGGAATCTGCTTGCCAAGCGTGCGGCCATGGTGGGCGCCCCGTTCGTCTTCGCGTACGGGCTCTGCGCTTCGGTGCTGTATGCGCCCTGGGTGATCTGGGTGCTGATGCACGACGGCATGACCTGGACCTGGCCCGTCGTGGCCGCCATCCTGACGTCCAGCTTGTTGCATCTGGGCTACAGCCTGTGCCTGCAGCGCGGTTATCAGGTGGCCGACCTGTCTGTGGTGTACCCCATTGCCCGCGGCACCGGGCCCCTGCTTTCCACCACCGGCGCCTTCTTGCTGCTGGGCGAACCCGCCACCAGCACCGGCATCATCGGCATGCTGTGCGTGGTGATCGGCGTGCTGCTGATCGCGACGCAGGGCCGGCTGGCCATCTTCAAGCAGGCGCAGGCCTGGGTGGGGGTGCGCTGGGGCGTGGTGATCGGCCTGTTCATCGCGGCCTATACCGTGGTGGACGCCTACGGCGTCAAGGTGTTGCTGATCAGCCCGGTGCTGTTCGACTGGTTTACCTGTGTGACCCGCACGGTCATGATGACCCCCCACATGGCGGCCCGGCGCGCTCAGGCCTGGGAATCCATGCGTGGGCACTGGCATCTGGCGCTGGCCGTGGGCCTGCTGTCGCCGCTGGGATACATCCTGGTGCTCTACGCCTTGCGCAACGGCGCGCCGCTAAGCCTGGTGGCCCCTGCACGCGAAATGTCCATGATGCTGGGCACCTTGGCCGGCATGTTCCTGCTGCGCGAAAAGGTGGGTCCCGGCCGTCTTGCCGGTTGCCTGTCCATCTTGGCGGGCGTCATTCTGCTGGGTTCCAGCTAGACCGTCCCGGCCATTCGGCACGGGTTCTAGCCGCTTAGAACCCCGCGGCCGCCCCCAGCCACATCAGGCCGGGGATGATTGCGCCCCAAGCCAACACCATCACCACATCAATCACCATGGCCTTCATGGTGACCTGGGACGTCACGGGTTCGACCGTGGCGTTGCCCAGGCTGCGCTCGCGCACGGCGGGCACAGCAGGCACGCTGGTCACCACCGGTGCCATCGGAGCAGCGGGGCGAACCGTCGGCGCCGACACCGGCAGCACCGCCGCCTGGCCCGCGGCGCCTTCGTCCACCGGCGCCGGCGGGAACGGCCACCGGGCCGGCATGGAGCCCGGGCGCACTCGGTGACGCGGTTCGGCATCCGCCGACGACGTGGCCCAGGGCATGGCCAGGCCCGCCAACTTGGCGCAAACCGCACGGGCGCGATGCGCGCTGCGACGCAGCGGGTTCAGCGAGACGGCAAGCTCGTCCGACAAGACGGAAATATCAGCGGTGTTCATAGGAACTCCTTGGAGAAACGATTCCATGCCGCGGCGAGCACCGCGGTATCGACCGGCGATCAATCGAACAATGACAACTGGCCCGCGGCCATTGCGCGCAGTTGGCGCGCACCGCGGCCCACTGCGCCGCTGACCGCCGGCAACCCATCAGAAAAGGGGACCCCTGAAGACGCTTGCGCGCCAACCGGGGATTGAAAATCGGAAGAGGACGCTGCGGACGCACCCGATGGGACCGATGCGGCCGATGCGGCCGCGGCGAACAGCGACGGCGTCGCATTCGGGGCCAGAGGCGGCTGGAAACGGTCGCAGTCCAGGGCAAGCCGATGGCGGTTCAGCCCGAGCTTTCGGGTAGCCACGGCGAACCGTTGGCGCAGCAGATCGGCCCAGATACCGGTGCCGCGCATGCGGGAGCCGAAATTCGGGTCGTTGCGGCGGCCATTGCGCAGGTCTTCAATGCGGTGCAGCACGCGCTGGGCGCGGTCGGGGAAATGGGCGTTCAGCCAGTCCTCGAACAGGGTCTTGACCTCCCACGGCAGGCGCAAGACGGTATAGCTGGCGTAATCCGCGCCGGCCGCCTTGGACTCCTGGAGGATGTGTTCCATGGATTCGTCGTTGATGAACGGGATGACCGGCGCCACCAGCACGCCCACCGGCACGCCGGCCTCGGTCAGGGTGCGCACGGTCTCCAGCCGGCGCCAAGGCGCGGCGGCGCGGGGTTCCAGCGTGCGGGCCATGCCGGCGTCGAGAGACGTGATGCTCATGTAGACCACCACGAGCTTCTGTTCGGCCAGCGCGGCCAGCAAGTCCACGTCGCGGGCGACCAACGCGTTCTTTGTAACGATGGTGAGGGGATGCCGGGTTTCCAGCATCAGTTCGAGCAAGCCGCGCGTCAGCCGCCATTCGCGTTCGATGGGCTGGTAGGCGTCTGTGGCAGAACCGATGTTGATGGGCGACGGCTTGTAACCGGGGCGGCTGAGCTCAGCCCGCAATGCCTGCACGGCATTGGCCTTGGCTACCAGCCGGGTTTCGAAGTCCAGCCCGGGGGACATCCCCAGGTAGGAATGCGTGGGCCGGGCGTAGCAGTACACGCAGCCATGTTCGCAGCCCCGGTATGGGTTGACGGCCACATCAAACGGAATATCGGGCGAATCATTGCGCGACAGCATCTTGCGCGCTTCTTCGGCCGTAACCGTGGTTTTGGGGGCGGCAGGCGCAAGACGTGAATCCGGCAGGATCGGAATGACCCGTGCGGCGGACGATGCATCGGAAGGAAATTCGGGGACGGACTCTACGAAATCCGCCGGCAGACCGGACGCGGACCAGCCGTCATCGACCTGCACGCGGTCATCGCGCTGAAAGCGATGCCGAACATTAGTAACCGCACCCCGACCGCGCAAGGCGGCGGGGGCGGCAGCCGGGGACCCAGAACCGGCGGGAAAAGAATGATCGGTGCGTGCCATAAAAACTACTGTACAAAAACACAGTGGTTTTGACAAGCACCAAAAGCCTTTTCGTAAGACAGCCCCACTTTACCGCAAGACGCGGGCCTCGTCTGAACAAATCGATTTCATCAGGCGATATGGCCCGGAGAGCCGCGGCAGAATTGGATTTGGAAGAAAAACAACAGCAAAATCCGGGCTGAAAATCCGTTGTTTTCCAGCCCGTTCAAGCTTTCAGCGCAACATGCCCGCCGCCGCGGTCTGATGCGTGGCCTCATCGATCAGGATGAAGGCTCCCGTGGCCGGCACATCGGCATAGCGATCGACCGCCAACGCCTCGCGCGTGGTGAATGTCACGCGTCCGATGTCGTTCATGCGCAAGGTGCCTTCGGTGTTCTCGACCTCCTGCAATTCGTGGATGTCGCGATGCGAGAGCACCGCGCGGATCTTCGCCGACGTCAATCGCGTACCGGACTTCAGCAGGTACTTGCGCGCGGGATTCAACGCCTGCGCATCCAGCCAGCACAGCTCGGCTTCGAACTCGCGCGCCACTTGCGCGGGCGCAGCCGTGTGCACGATCACATCGCCGCGAGACACGTCCACGTCGCGGTCCAGCACCAGCGTCACCGAGTCTCCGGCCACCGCTTCCTCCTGCACGCGATCGAAGACGCGCACTTCGCGCACCACCGCCGTCACGCCCGACGGTTGCACGGTGACCGCATCGCCCGGACGCACCACGCCGCTGGCCACGCGACCCGCATAGCCGCGGAAATCATCCTTGCGGTCGCCATCGTGGCGCGCCACCCACTGCACGGGAAAGCGCAACGGCAGCGCGCGACCATCACTGGCCAGGTCCAGCGATTCCAGCAGCGCCAAGAGGGGCTGGCCTTCGTACCACGGCGTCTTCGGCGACAGCGTGACGACGTTGTCGCCGTTCAACGCCGACAGCGGCAGCGCATCGAAATGCGCGAAGCCCAGCTTGCCGGCCAGATCGGCATAGGCATCGCGGATGCGCTCGAACACAGCGCGGTCCCAGTCCACCAGATCCATCTTGTTGACCGCCACCACGATGTGCCGGATGCCCAGCAGGCGCGCGATGGTGCTGTGCCGCTTGGTCTGGGCCAGCAACTTGCCGTCGGCGGCGCGCGTCGCGTCGATCAGGATGACGGCGACGTCGGCCGTCGAGGCCCCCGTGACCATGTTGCGCGTGTACTGCTCGTGCCCTGGCGCGTCGGCAATGATGAATTTGCGCGTCGGCGTGGAGAAGTAGCGATAGGCCACGTCGATGGTGATGCCCTGCTCCCGCTCGGCTTCCAGCCCGTCGGTCAGCAACGAGAAATCTATGCCGTCGCCCGCCACGCGCTTATGCTTGGCGCGCGAGATCGCGTCCAGTTGGTCGGCGAACACGCCCTTGCTGTCATACAGCAGGCGGCCGATCAGCGTGGACTTGCCGTCGTCGACGGAGCCCGCCGTGATCAGGCGCAGCACGCCGTTGCCGGCGCCGGAAAGAAAAGAGTCATTCAGTGCGTTCATGTGTGTTCCCCTGCCGCCGGCCGAAGCCGGCGGTTACTGCATTCAGAAATAACCTTCCTTCTTGCGGCGCTCCATCGAGGCCTCGGAAGTCTGGTCGTCCATGCGCGTGGCGCCGCGCTCGGTGATGTCGGTCACCGCCGTCTCGGCAATGATGGCGACGGTGTCGGCGGCGTCGGAGGCCACCGGGCACGTGCACGAGATGTCGCCCACGGTGCGGAACCGCACCGGCAGGCGCTCGACCTGCTCGCCTTCCTGCGGCGGCGTCAGGCGCGTGACCGGCACCAGCAGCCCCTTGCGGCGCACCACCTCGCGCTCATGGCTGAAATAGATCGACGGCAGCGCCAGTTGTTCGCGCTGGATGTACTGCCAGACGTCCAGCTCGGTCCAGTTCGAAATCGGGAAGACGCGCATGTTCTCGCCGCGGTGCACGCGGGTGTTGAACAGGTTCCACAGCTCCGGCCGTTGCGCCTTGGGGTCCCATTGGCCGAATTCGTCACGGAACGAAAAGATGCGTTCCTTGGCGCGCGCCTTTTCCTCATCGCGCCGTGCGCCGCCGATGCAGGCGTCGAATCCGAACTCCTCGATGGCCTCCAGCAGCGTCACCGCCTGGGCCGCATTGCGCGAATCGGTTTCGCGGCGCAGCACCACGCTGCCGCGCTTGATGGAGTCTTCGACGCTGCGCACGATCAGCTTCTCGCCCAGTTCAGCGGCGCGCTGATCGCGGAAGGCGATCACTTCGTCGAAGTTATGTCCCGTATCGATGTGCATGAGCGGGAACGGAAAGCGTCCGGGGCGGAAGGCCTTTTCGGCCAGGCGCAGCAGCACCACAGAGTCCTTGCCGCCCGAAAACAGCAACACGGGGTTTTCGCTTTCGGCGGCGACCTCGCGCAAGATGAATATCGCTTCCGATTCCAGCCAATCCAGGTGGCTGCGTTGGATCACAGCAGACATAGGTATTCCCCTAAAACAGATTTTGAATTCATGGCCGGCCTCAGTCGCCGCGCGCCACGACACTGATGACTCGGTTGCCCGCATGCAGGCCGCATTCCTTGGAGTCCGACGACTCCCACCACCAGCGCCCCGCCCGCAGGTCTTCGCCCGGACGGATCGCGCGCGTACAGGGTTCGCACCCGATCGACGGATAGCCCTGGTCGTGCAAGGGGTTGTACGGGATGTCCAGCGCGCGGATGACGGCCCACACCTCTTCCTCGCTCCACTCGGCCAGCGGGTTGAACTTGTAGAGGCCGAAGGTGGCGTCCTGCTCTTCCAGCGGCAGTTCGCCGCGCGTCGTGGACTGCTGGCGGCGTTGGCCGGTAATCCACGCGCCACGCCCGGCCAGCGCGCGCTTGAGCGGCTCGACCTTGCGGATCTGGCAACAGGCTTTACGCAGTTCGACGCTTTCGTAGAAGGCATACGCACCGTGCGCCGCCACGTGCGCATCCACCGCGGCCGCAATGGGCCGGTACACGGTGACGCTGCGCCCGTAGCGCGCCTGCACCGCATCCAGCACGCCGAGCGTTTCAGCATGCAGCCGGCCCGTATCCAGCGTGAACACTTCCAGGTCCAGGCCCGAGTCGTAGATGGCGTGCGTCAGCACCATGTCTTCGGCCGCCAGCGAGGACGCGAGCGCCGCATCGGGGTAGCGGCGCTGGACTTGCGCCAGGCGCTCGGTCAGCTCGCGCCAGCGCCGGGCCAGCCCGGCATCCAGGTCGGCGGCAATGTCGGAAGAGCGGTTGGAAATCACGGTCATGGCTGCACCGCGAAGATGCGCGCGCGACGCGGGCGGGCCAACAAGGCCTCGCCGTCGCGCAGGTCCAGTTCCCGATACAGGTACTCGGGCACCTCGGCCTCGATGATGGCGTCGGAGTCTTCGCGGGCCAGTTCCAGATAGGCGCTGGGGCCTGCCAGATATGCGTGCGACAGGCGCACCGCGATGCCCTCCCCGCCCGCCCGATAGCGCTCGATATCGAACTCGTGCGGGCGCACATAGGCGGTGGCGCGCTGGGCGTCCGCCTGCGCCAGCTCGGGCGCCGGCAACGACAGGCCGGCGCCTTCCCAGACCCCACGCGTGGCCACGCCCTGCAATTGGTTCACATCGCCCAGGAAGCCGTAGACGAACGGCGTGGCCGGCCCCTCCCAGACCTCGCGCGGCGTGCCGACCTGCTCGATGCGGCCGGCGTTCATCAGCACCACGCGGTCGGCCACTTCCAGCGCCTCTTCCTGGTCATGCGTCACGAACACGCTGGCCACGTTCAGTTCGTCGTGCAACCGGCGCAGCCAGCGCCGCAGTTCCTTGCGCACCTTGGCGTCCAGCGCACCGAAAGGCTCGTCCAGCAGCAGCACGCGCGGCTCGACGGCCAGCGCGCGCGCCAGCGCAATGCGTTGGCGCTGGCCGCCCGACAGTTGCGCCGGATAGCGGTCCGCCAGCCAGTCCAGCTGCACCAGCGTCAGCAGTTCGTGCACCTTGCGGCGGATCTGGTCTTCGGGAGGACGCTGCGAGCGATGCTTCACGCGCAGGCCGAAGGCGACGTTCTCGAACACCGTCATGTGCTTGAACAGCGCATAGTGCTGGAACACGAAGCCGACCTGACGCTGGCGCACATCGACCGAGGTGGCGTCTTCGCCGGCGAACAGCACACTGCCGGAATCGGGCGCCTCCAGCCCCGCGATGATGCGCAGCAGCGTGGTCTTGCCGCAGCCGGACGGCCCCAGCAGCGCCACGAGCTCGCCCGTTTCGATGTGCAGCGACACGTCATTCAGCGCGCGGAACTGGCCGAACTGCTTGGATAGATTGCGAACTTCGATACTCATGCTTGTCTCCGTCTGAACCGGCCGCGTCAGGCGACGGCCGGCTTGAGGGTTGCCGTCCCCGCGCCGGGATACTCGACCGGCAGGTCGGCGGCGCGCAGGAAGCGCGCGTTGCGCCACTCGACCACGTTCTTGGCCACGAGCGTCACCAGCGCCAGCAACGCCAGCAGCGAGGCCACCGCGAACGCCGCGGAATACTGGTATTCGTTGTAGAGGATCTCTACGTGCAGGGTCATCGTGTTGGTGAGCCCCCGGATCTGCCCGGACACCACCGACACCGCCCCGAACTCGCCCATGGCCCGCGCATTGCACAGGATGGCGCCGTACAACAGGCCCCACTTGATGTTGGGCAGGGTGACGCGCCAGAAGATCTGCCAGCCACTGGCGCCCAGCGTCAACGCGGCCTGCTCTTCTTCGCTACCCTGCGCCTGCATCAGCGGGATCAGTTCGCGCGCGACAAAAGGAAAGGTCACGAAGAGCGTGGCCAGGATGATGCCGGGCACGGCGTAGACGATCTTCCAGTCGTGGTCCTGCAACCAGCCGCCCAGCCAGCCTTGCGTGCCGAACAGCAGGATGAACACCAGGCCGGCCACCACGGGCGACACCGAAAACGGCAGGTCGATCAGCGTGATCAGGAACTGCTTGCCGCGGAACTGGAACTTCGTGATGGCCCAGGCGGCGGCCACGCCGAACACCAGGTTCACCGGCAAGGCGATCGCGGCCACCAGCAGCGTCAGGCGGATCGCCGACAACGCGTCCGGCTCGACGATGGCGGCCAGGTAGAGCTCCCAGCCCTTCTTGAAGGCCTCGGCGAACACTGCCGCCAACGGCACCAGCAGGAACAGCGCCAGGAATCCCAGCGCGATGAACAGCAGAATGCCGCGCACCCAGCGCGGCTCGGTCAAATGTGCCGGACGATCCGATGCGCTCATGCGAGCCTCCCCAGGTTGCGGCGCGCCTGCCAGCCTTGCAGCAGGTTGATGACGAGCAGCAGCGCGAACGACA
Organism: Achromobacter sp. 18P8.1.1; assembly: GCF_057799415.1. Lineage (NCBI taxonomy): Bacteria > Pseudomonadati > Pseudomonadota > Betaproteobacteria > Burkholderiales > Alcaligenaceae > Achromobacter > Achromobacter sp. 18P8.1.1. The sequence goes on from NZ_JBYOKH010000025.1 coordinate 41,025, forward strand.
GCACCAGCATCACCGTGGCGATGGCGGCGGCGCCGGCGTAGTCGAACTGCTCCAGCTTGGAAATGATCAGCAGCGGCGTGATCTCGGACACCATGGGCATGTTGCCCGCGATGAACACCACCGATCCGTACTCGCCCACCGCGCGTGCGAAGGCCAGCGCAAAGCCCGTCATCAGCGCCGGCAGGATGGTCGGCAGCAACACGCGGCGGATCGTCTGCCAACGGCTGGCGCCCAGGCTGGCGGCGGCTTCCTCGATCTCGCGTTCGACGTCTTCCAGCACGGGCTGCACGGTGCGCACCACGAACGGCACGCCGATGAAGATCAAGGCGATCACGATGCCCAGCGGGGTGAACGCCACTTTCAAGTCAAACCATTTCGACAGTGGCGTCCCGAGCCAGCCTTTTTCGGAGTACAGCGCGGTCAGCGCGATGCCCGCCACGGCCGTGGGCAGCGCGAACGGCAGGTCGACCAGCGCGTCCAGGATTTTCTTGCCGGGAAAGCGGTAGCGCACCAGCACCCAGGCCACCACCGTGCCGAACACCAGGTTCACCAGCGCGGCCAACAGCGACGCGCCGAAGGTCAGTTGATACGACGCCAGCACGCGGGGCGCCGTCACGGCATCCCAGAATCCCTGCCAGCCCAGCTCGGCGCTCTTGAGCGGCAGGGCGGCCAGCGGAATCAGCACGAGCACGCTCAGGTACAGCACCGCGTAACCCATGGAAATGCCGAATCCGGGCAGCACGCCCGGGCTGTTGCGCCGAACGGCAAAAGGCGCTTTCGCGCCGTTTGCCGTCGGGTTCGAGGCAGTGGTCATGGCCATCGTCCGATCGTTGTGCGTTTATTTCTTCTGCGGCAGATAGATCTGGTCGAACGTGCCGCCGTCGCTGAAGTGGTCTTTCTGCGCCTTGCGCCAGCCGCCGAAGATCTTGTCGTCGATGGTGACGAGCTTGACCTTGGGGAACTTGTTTTCGTACTTGGCGGCGACCGTCTTGTCGATGGGACGGTAGTAGTTCTTCGCGATGATCTCCTGCGCGGCAGGCGTGTACAGGAACTCCAGGTAGGCCTGCGCGGCGGCACGCGTCCCCTTCTTGTCCACGACCTTGTCCACGATGGCCACCGGCGGTTCGGCCAGGATGGACAGCGACGGCACCACGATGTCGAACTTGTCCGGACCCAGCTCTTCAAGCGCCAGGAAGGCTTCGTTTTCCCAGGCCAGCAGCACGTCGCCCACGCCGCGTTCGACGAACGTGGTGGTGGCGCCGCGGGCGCCGGTATCCAGCACCGGCACGTGCTTGAGCAGGTCGCCGACGAAGGCGCGGGCCTTGTCTTCGCTGCCGCCGTTCTTCTCCAGCGCATAGGCCCAGGCGGCCAGGTAGTTCCAGCGCGCGCCGCCCGAGGTCTTCGGGTTCGGAGTGATGACCTGCACGCCGTCCTTCACCAGGTCATCCCAGTCCTTGATGGCCTTGGGATTGCCCTTGCGCACCAGGAATACGATGGTGGAGGTATAGGGCGAGCTGTTCTGCGGCAGGCGGGTCTGCCAGTTTTCGGGCACCAGGCCGCGGTCGGCGATGGCGTCGATGTCATAGGCCAGTGCCAACGTCACCACGTCGGCTTCCAGGCCGTCGATGACCGAACGCGCCTGGCGGCCGGAGCCGCCGTGCGACTGGCGGATCGTCAGGTCGACGTTGGCCTTTTCCTTGTATTGCTTGACGAAGGCGTCATCGATGGCGCGATACAGCTCGCGCGTCGGGTCGTACGAGACGTTCAGCAGCGTCTGCTTTTGCTGAGCCTGAGCCGGCGCGATCGCCGCCAGCGAAACTGTCACCGCCGCCAGCGCGGCCAACCAACCAGCTTTCCTGAAAGACATCCCTTGCTCCCTGTATTTGGCAATGTGCAAGCAAGTGTGCTGGCTGGACAATCTGAACGGAACGAATCATTTTTTGATTGCTCATCGCTCCCAGACATATAGGACCCGAGTCCCAACAATGAAAAACCGCCGCGTTCCCCTATGGGAAGGCGGCGGTTCTGGCGGCCGGAAACCGCTCGCGGACACCCGGGGCTACCCCCGGAATCCGAATTTACTTATTCGGTTGAGGCGTAATGCGCAGGTACGGACGCACGGCCTTGTAGCCCTTGGGGAATTTCTGCTTGATCACGGCTTCGTCCTGCAGGGACGGAACGATGATCACGTCATCGCCATCTTCCCAGTTGACCGGCGTGGCCACGCTGTGGCTGTCGGTCAACTGCAGCGAATCGATGACGCGCAGGATCTCGTTGAAGTTGCGGCCGGTGCTGGCCGGGTACGTGATGATCAGGCGCACCTTCTTGTTCGGGTCGACGATGAACACCGAGCGCACCGTCAGGGTGGCATTGGCGTTCGGGTGGATCATGTCGTAGAGCTCGGAGACCTTGCGGTCCTTGTCGGCCAGGATCGGGAAATTGACCTTGGTCGACTGCGTGTCGTTGATGTCCTCGATCCACTTCGAGTGGGAATCGGTGCCATCCACCGACAGCGCCAGCACCTTCACGTTGCGCTTGGCGAATTCGTCCGCCAGCTTGGCGGTGTAGCCGAGCTCGGTCGTGCAAACGGGGGTGAAATCGGCCGGATGCGAGAAAAGCACCCCCCAGCTGTTGCCCAGATACTCGTGGAAGCGGATAGGGCCAGCCGAGGATTCCTGTTCGAAATCGGGGGCGGTATCGCCCAGACGTAGATGACTCATGGTGTCTCCTGTATGCGGATTCAGTGGGAAGGGGCTGGCGGCTCGCGACAACTGCCAGCCAGGAAGTCGTTTTTCATTGCGGAAAGTGCCGCCTGTAAAACGATTCTTCCATCAAACCTTTGGCGGGGGAAATACGCAAGCCATATAACCTTATGCAATATCTGAAGCTGCGCCACAGGCGTCCGCGACCACCCCGGCGCGCACGGCGGCAGACAGGGCCAAGGCGCGCGGCAGGATGTGCGCCGCATAGAACAATCCCGTCGCGATCTTCGATTTGTGGAACGGGTCTGAGGACCCCGCGGCCATGTGCTTGCGGCATGCCAGCACCGCACGCGCCATCTGCCAGCCGCCATGCACCACGCCAGCCAGCATCAGGTACGGGACGCTGCTGGAGTAGACCGCCCGGATGTTGGCGGCCGATTGCTCCAGGATGAAGCCCACGCCGGCCTCGTACGCCTGGATCGCGCCGTCCAGGTTGTCACGCAGCAGCCGCAGGGCGTCGCGTTCCGGCGCTGCCGCGCGGGTGGACTCCGCCTCGACGGCACGCAAAGTTTCGCGCATCGCGGCGATGGCGGCATACGCGGTGGCGCCGCCGTCGCGCTGCGTCTTGCGGCTGACCAGATCGTTGGCCTGGATCGCGGTGGTGCCTTCATAGATCGGCAGGATACGGGCGTCGCGGTAGTACTGCGCCGCCCCGGTCTCCTCGATGAAACCCATGCCGCCATGCACCTGGATACCCAGGGAGGCGACTTCGACCGCGGTCTCGGTCGAGTAGCCCTTCACGATGGGTACCATGTATTCGTAGAAGGCCCGGTTGCGCGACCGCTGTTCGGGATCGGGGTGGTGCGTGCCCTTATCGTGCGCCGCCGCCGTCACGTACGACACCGCGCGAGCCGCTTCGGTCAGCGCTTTCATGGTCAGCAGCATGCGCTGCACGTCGGGGTGCCGCACAATGGCCACCGGCCCGGCCGACCCTTCCACCGCACGCCCCTGCACCCGTTCGCGCGCATACGCCAGCGCGTGCTGGTAGGCGCGTTCGGATAGGCCGATGCCCTGCTGCCCCACGGAATAGCGGGCCGCGTTCATCATGATGAACATGTATTCCAGGCCACGGTTCAATTCGCCGACCTGGTAGCCCACAGCGCCCTCGCCCACCTCGCCCTTGCCCGCGCCGTACAGCAACACCGCCGTGGGGCTGCCGTGGATGCCCAGCTTGTGCTCCAGCGAGGCGCACCAGACGTCGTTGCGCTTGCCCAGGCTGCCGTCGGCCTCGACCAGGAACTTGGGCACGATGAACAGCGATATGCCCTTCACGCCCGCCGGCGCGTCCGGCGTGCGGGCCAGCACCAGGTGGATGATGTTCTCGGCCAGGTCGTGCTCGCCGTAGGTGATGAAGATCTTCTGGCCCGACAGGCGGAAGCTGCCGTCGTCCTGGCGCACCGCGCGCGTGGCGACCTGGGCCAGGTCCGAACCGGCCTGTGGCTCGGTCAGGTTCATGGTGCCCGTCCACTTGCCGCTGATCAGGTTGGGCACATATTGCTTGCGCTGCGCCTCCGACCCCACGGTCAACACCGCCTCGATCACGCCATCGGTCAGCATGGGGCACAAGGAAAACGCCAGGCTGGCTGCCTGGATGTTCTCGCCGGGCGCGGCCGCGACCAGCTTGGGCAGGCCCTGCCCGCCCCAGGCTTGCGGGTGCTGCAAGCCCTGCCAGCCACCTGCCGCATAGTCCTTGAAACCCTGGGCGTAGCCGGGCGTCGTCGTTACCTGTCCGTCCTTCCAGACGGGGGGCTGCGTGTCGCCGGGCACGTTCAAGGGAGCCACCGCCTGCTCTACGAAGCGTCCGTTCTCTTCCAGGATGGCGTCCACCAGGTCGGGCGTGACGTCGCCGAATCCCGGCAGCTTCAGGATATCGTCCAGTCCGGCCAATTCTTTCAAGGCGAAGCGAAAGTCCTGCAGCGGGGTTACGTAAGGCATGGTGTCTCCGTGTGCAAGGGGCAGCAAGGCGCAAAGCGCCTGGCTGCCAGATGCGTTTCTTGGTACGCGCGTCTGATTGCGCGCGTCGGGGTATGACAGGCGCCGCGTCGTCCGGCGGGTGGCCGGACGGGCGCTAACTCAGATGGTACGCCAATGACACGATGATCGGCCCCAGCACCGGCAGCAGCACATTGGCGATGGCATAGGTCACGGTGTAACCCAGCAGCGGCACCGAGCTGCCGCTAGACCCCAGGATGGCGCTGATCGCGGGCGTGCTGACGTGCTGCCCCGCAATGGCCCCCACCAGCAACGGCCCCTCGATCTTCAGGATCTTGTGCCCCACCCACAGCGACAGGCAGGCAGGCCCCAGCGACACCAGCAGGCCGATCAGGGGCAGCACGGCGCCATGCTCGCGGATCAGCGATATCGCTTCGGGGCCGGCCGACAGGCCCACGCACGCCACGAAAACCGCCAGGCCCAGGTCCTTCAGCAACTGCACGGCATGGTCGGGCATATGGCCGATGGCGGGCCGCTTGGCGTTGATCCAGCCGCAGACCAGGCCGCTGACCAACGCGCCGCCCCCACTGCCCAGCGACACCGGGATCCCCCACAGGCGCGCGCTCAAGGCGCCGATCATCAAGCCCGCCAGAATGCCGAACGCCAGGAACACCAGATCGGTCACGCCGCTGCGGCGCAGTTCATTGCCCAGGGCCGCGCCGGCTTCCGCCAGTTCCGGCTGCGTGCCGACCAAGGTCACCAGGTCGCCGTATTGCACGACCGTGGCCGGGGTCAACGGCAGCACATGGCCGGAACGCATGATGGATTGAACGAAGACACCGCGCGCGCGGCGGGCGCCGGGCCGTTTGGCCAATTCGCCCACCGTGTGCCCGTTGATCGTCTTTTTGTTGACGATGACGGCCAGCTCGCTCAGTTGCAGGTCGTCCGCATGGGCCTCGGGTAACTGGATTTCAGGCCCGACCACCGACCCCGCGCGCAGCGCGAAACGGCGCAGGCCCAGCACGACCACGATGTCGCCGGTGGCCAACGTGTCTTCCGGCGTCGCGTCCACGGCTTCGCCGTTGCGCAGGATGCGGCTGATCACCGTCCGTCCGCCCAGCTGCGCCTCGACGTCCGCCACGCTCATGCCGTCGGCGTCTTTGACCACATGGGCGCGCCCCACCAGACGCGGCAAGGTGGGCAGGTTGATTTCATCGTCATCGCCGGACGCCACGCCCAGCTTCTCTTCCAGGGCCTTGGAGGCCTCGCGCAAATTGATGCGCAACAGGGCGGGCGCCACCTGGCTGGTGAAGAACACGATGCTGATCAGGCCCACCAGATAGGTCAGCGTGTAGGCCGTCGCGATATTGGCCTCCATGCGCTGCACCTCGGCATCCGGCAGCCCCAGATGCTTGAGGGCCTCGGCCGCCGTGCCCACCACGGCCGACTCCGTGGCCGCCCCGGCCGCCAAGCCCGCCGCCGTGCCGGCGTCCAGCCCGAACAGCGGCACGGCCGACAGCACGATGGTCAGCACCAGCAGCGCTTCGATGATCGGCAGCACGATGTAGCGCAGGCTGGACCGATTCAGGTTGGCGAAGAACTGCGGGCCGCCGGAGTAGCCCATGGCAAAGATGAACAGGGCGAACGCGACCTCTTTCAGGTCGCCGCGCATCTGGCAGCCCGTCTGGCCGATCAGCAGGGCGACGATGAGTGTCCCGCACACCCCGCCCAACTGGATCGGCCCGACCTTCAGCTTGCCGATCAGGTATCCCAAACCCACCGTAACGAACAACACCGCGATGGGGACGCTATTGAAAAACCCGACTGAGCACGTCATAAGGTCATGTCGCCCTGTTTGCCTACTTCCGAGCCGTGGCCTTCTTGGCCGAACGAGCGGCGGTATCCGCTTGCTTGACCGCCTTCTTCACCGCCGTCTTGGCTCCCTTCTTGGCAGCCTTCTTGGCCACGCGCTTGGCCGCGCCCGCCTTCACCGTCTGGCCCTTGCCTGCCGTCGGGCCCGAACGCACCAGCTCGCCGGCCTTCCACGCTTCGACGTACTCGGTGGCCGCATCGACCATGTGCTTGCCGATCTTCGCGTAGTCGCCGTCGTCCAGGTTGGCCAGCGAGATCCGGATGGACCACGGGGGACCACCGAAGCCGCCGCCGTCCATCAGCACCACGCCCGACTTCTCGGCGAGGCGGAACAGGAAGTCCACCGGCTCGTAGTTGGTCGTCATGTACTTGCAGAAGGCGTCGCCATAGGTATTCTTGGCCCAGACCATGAAGTCCAGCTCCACGTAATACCAGCCGCGCATCGGATCTTCAGGCGGCAGCGGCGCACCCAGCCCGCGCCACAGCGCATCGCGGCGGCCGCGCACGATCTCCATCGTCAGATGCTTGTAGGCGTCCTTCAGGTCCAGCAGATGCGACAGGGCGAAGAAGCCCATCTGCACTTGCTGCGGCAGCGACAGGCCCGCAGTGTGGTTCAGCGCCACATTGCGGCTGTCGGCCACCAATCGGTCGATGAACTTGAGCTTTTCGGGCTCCATCGTCATTGCGCCATAGCGCTTGTTCAGGCGCTGCTTCCACGACGCGGGCAGTTCGGCGATGCGGCGGTCCATCGTGTTCTTCTCGTGGGTCGCGATCACGCCCAGGCGCCAGCCCGTGCAACCGAAGTTCTTCGAGAAGGAATACACGCAGATGGTGTTGTGCGGCACCTCGGCCATCAGCGAACGGAAATTCGGCACAAAGGTACCGTAGACATCGTCGGTCACCAGCACCAGGTCCGGGTTCTTGCGGATCAGGCGCACGATCTGCTTCATCTCGACCGGGCTGAACGCGACCGACGGCGGATTGCTCGGGTTCACCGTGACGGCCAGCTTGATTTTCGGGTTCTCAAGCTTGGCGATTTCAGAGGCCGGATAGTGCCAGTCGTGCGTGCCGTCGGCGCGCACGCTGCTAGCGTTGATGGCCACGATCTTGAACTGGAAACGCTCCAGGTGCGCGATCTCGATATAGGGCGTGAACGTCGGCAGGAATAGCGCGATGGTGTCGCCCTGCTTGAGCAGGCCGTTCTGCATCAGCGAATCGAAGATGTAGCACATGGCGGCCGTGCCGCCTTCGACCGGGAACAGGTCGAACTTGCCCTTGGGCGGGCGGCCATCGCACATTTCCTTGATCAGGTAGTCGTGCACGATCTGTTCGATATGCACCAGCGCGCGCGGCGGCACGGGATAGTTGTCGCCGATGATGCTGTCGGTCAGTTCATGGATCCACTCGTCGGGATCGAAACCCTTGATCTTCACGCCGTACTCAAGCACGCCCACCAGGAAGTCGTAGCCGTCTTCGCCCTTGTGCTTGGACAGGAATTTGCGCAGGCGGTCGGCGCAGCCCTTCTTGGCCGGCATGCCCGCCAGGATGGCATCGTCGCGCACGCGGCGCGCTTCCTTCATGGCGAATTGGCCAAGCAGGAAGAAAGCATCACGCGGCTCGGTAGCGATCCAGTTCGGGTTGCCGCGGCCGGCGTTCAACATGGTCAAGGCGGCGGTCTGCTGGTTTTCCTTGGCCAGCGTGATCAGATAATCCTTCAGTTCGAAGGGCGACAGTTGCTCAAGGTCGCGCTGGCGCGACCGCGTCGTTTTCAGGGCCGAGGCCAGGCTGACGGTGAGAGGCGTGGTGGAAGCCATTATTCAGTACTCCTGATTTGCGTTTTGACAAGCGCTTGCCGGGGCGGTGCGGGCGGGCACGCCCGCCGCCCCGATATGCTGCCCGCAAGCCATGCGGCTTGGCGGGCGTCCCACTAGGTCATGAGCAAGACAATGACAATCCCCCAGATGATGAGCAGGGTATTGCCGATTGCGTAAGGCACCGTGTAGCCCAGGGCGGGCACCTGGCTTTTCGCCGTTTCGGTGATCTGGCCGATCGCGGCCGTCGTGGTGCGGGCGCCAGCGCAGACGCCCAGCACGATGGCGGGATGGAATTTGAAGACGTAGCGGGCGATGTACACGCCCAGGATCATCGGCACACTCGTCGCGATGATGCCGGCCACGAACAGTTTGGCTCCCAGCTGCTGGAAGCCCTGCACGAAGCCTGGCCCCGACGTGATGCCGACCACGGCCACGAAAGCGGTCAACCCGACGGATGTCAGGAACCAGTGCACGGGTTCGGGCACGCGGCCGAAGGTCGGGTGCACCGAACGCAGGTAGCCGAAGATCAGGCCTGAGATCAACGCGCCGCCCGAGGTCGACAACGTGATGGGGATGCCGCCAACGGTCAGCACCAGGGTGCCGAACAGGCCGCCCAGCAAAATGCCGAAGCCCACGAACACCATGTCGGTCTGCTCGGTGGCGCGGTCCACATACCCCACCTTGCCGATCACGCGCTCCACGTCGCGCTTGGCGCCCAGGATGAAGAGACGATCGCCGCGGTCCAGTTTCAGGCCCCAATTGACCGGCATCTCATGCCCGCCGCGCACGACCTTGCGCAGGAACACGCCGCGGCCCAATTGCCGCACCGACTCCAGTTCGGAGATTTCCTTGACGGTCTTGCCGGCGAGGTTCTTGTTGGTCAGCACCACTTCGACGATCTCGGCCGGCAGGTTCAGCAAGTCGCGGTCTTCGACCTCGGTGCCGATGATGCCGGCAGCCTGCAAGACCAGCGCGTCGTGCCGCCCCGTCACGCCCAACACGTCGCCGGCTTGCAGGACGGTGGTCGAGTCGTTATCCAGGATCTGGTCGCCGCGCCGGATGCGTTCGACGAAGACGCGCGCTTCGACGAATCGCGACTCCAGTTCACCGACCGTCTTGCCCACGTGCTCGGTGTGATCCAGGCGATACGCCCGGGCCGTGAACTTGCGGTAGCCGGAGAGTTCCATGGAGTCGGAGCCGCCAGACATCTTGGCTTCGTATTCCTTGCACTCCTTCACGATGTCCACGCCCATCAGCTTAGGGCCCAGCGAGGCCAGCAGCCAGGCGCTGCCCACGGTGCCGAAGATGTAGCAGACGGCATAGGCAACCGGAATGCTGTCGATCCATTGCTTCTTGGTCGCCGCATCCACGCTCAGGCCGTTGATCGTGTCGGTAGCCACGCCCATCACCGCCGAAATGGTCTGCGCCCCTGACAGCAGGCCAGCGCCCGTGCCGGCATCAAAGCCGAAGCCCACGGCGGTGGCCCAAGTGACCAGCAAGCAAATCACGCAAATGATGACCGCGAAGATAACCTGGGGGAGGCCATCGCTTTTCATGCCGCGGAAGAATTGCGGTCCGACGCCGTAGCCAAGACCGAAGAGGAAGAGCAGGAAGAACACCTGCTTCAGAATCGGGGCGATGGTGATGTCGAGTTGACCGACAAGCACGCCCACCAGCAAAGTACCCGTTACTGCGCCCAGATTAAAACCGAAGATCTTCTTGGCTCCGATCCAATACCCCAAGCCCAAGGTCAGGAAGATCGCTAATTCTGGGTACTTCCGCAATGTGTCAAAGAACCATTCCATCCCGAATCTCCTTCGTTCTGTACAGGTCGAGCACGTGCGCGAACAATCCTGCTGCGCGCGGAACACATTATCAGAATCTTTCAGAAAATCAAAAGAAATAAGCCACCCATGACAATCGGACGCAGATTATCAAAGGCGAAAAAAAGCCCGCGGACGTGACATCCGCGGGCTTCTCATAATGCAGAGACAGGCGGTTTACAGCGCGCCAGTCAGTTCAGGCACGACCTGGAACAAATCACCCACCAGACCATAATCGGCCACGCCGAAAATCGGCGCTTCGGGATCTTTATTAATGGCGACGATGACCTTGGAATCCTTCATGCCGGCCAAATGCTGGATGGCACCCGAGATACCAACCGCCACGTACAACTGCGGCGCAACGATCTTGCCCGTCTGGCCAACTTGCCAGTCGTTCGGCGCGTAGCCGGCGTCGACCGCGGCACGCGAAGCGCCCAGTGCGGCGCCCAGCTTGTCGGCTAGCGGATCCAGGATCTTGAAGTTCTCGGCGCTGCCCAGACCGCGGCCGCCCGACACCACCACACGTGCGCCGGCCAGTTCAGGACGGTCGCTCTTGGCGACTTCGCGGCCCACGAACGAGGACAGGCCCGAATCGGCCACGGCGGCGATCTCTTCCACGGCGGCCGAGCCCCCTTGCGCGGCGACGGCGTCAAAGCCCGTCGTGCGCACGGTGATGACCTTCACGGCGTCGGCCGATTGCACGGTGGCAATGGCGTTACCCGCGTAGATCGGGCGCTGGAACGTATCGGCGGATTCCACGCCGATGATGTCCGAGATCTGCGCCACATCGAGCTTGGCCGCGACGCGCGGCGCCACGTTCTTGCCCGAGGCGGTGGCCGGGAACAGGATGTGGCTGTAGTTCGAAGCCACCGCCAGCACCTGCGCGGCGACGTTTTCCGCCAGGCCATCGGCCAATTGCGGTGCGTCGGCCAGCAGGACCTTGGCCACGCCTGCGGCGGCAGCGGCCTGGTCGGCCACGGCGCGCGCGTTGGCGCCGGCGACCAGCACGTGCACGTCGCCTCCGATCTTGGCGGCGGCGGCGACGGCGTTCAGGGTTGCGCCCTTCAACTGGGCGTTATCGTGTTCGGCAATAACCAGCGTCGTCATGTTCAGACCACCTTCGCTTCGTTCTTGAGTTTGTCCACCAGGGCAGCAACGTCGGCCACCTTGATGCCGGCCTTGCGGGCGGGCGGCTCGCTGACCTTCAGCGTCTTCAGGCGCGGCGCGGGATCAACACCCAGGTCTTGCGGCGTGACGGTGTCCAACTGCTTCTTCTTGGCCTTCATGATGTTCGGCAGCGTGACGTAACGCGGCTCGTTCAGGCGCAAGTCGGTGGTGACGATCGCCGGCAGCTTCAGCGTCAGCGTTTCCAGGCCGCCGTCCACTTCACGCGTGACAGTGACGCGGCCGTCGGCTAGTTCGACCTTGCTGGCGAACGTGGCTTGCGGCCAGTCCAGCAGCGCGGCCAGCATCTGGCCGGTCTGGTTGGCGTCGTCATCGATGGCTTGCTTGCCCAGGATCACCAGTTGCGGCTGTTCCTTGTCGACCAGCGCCTTCAACAGCTTGGCGACGGCCAGCGGCTGCAGCTCGGCATCGGTCTGGACCAGCACGCCGCGGTCGGCGCCGATGGCCATGGCGGTGCGCAGCGTCTCCTGGCATTGCGCAACGCCGCAAGAAACCGCCACGACTTCAGCGACGGCACCCTTTTCCTTCAGGCGGGTCGCTTCTTCGACGGCGATTTCGTCAAAGGGGTTCATGGACATCTTCACATTGGCGATATCCACGCCAGTCTGATCCGACTTGACGCGCACCTTGACGTTGTAGTCAACGACGCGCTTGACAGGTACCAACACCTTCATCCCGCTGCCTCCAAATGGAAATAATGACCCGGCATGCGCCGGGATCGCATTGCACAATTTTTTCCTGATTCTACAGCTTCGCCAGCGCTCGTATATGCGCAACTACACTGCGGCCCAAGGCGGACAAGTTGTAACCGCCCTCCAGCGTGCTGACGATCCGCCCCTGGCAGTGGCGTTCAGCCACCTCCACGAGCTGCTCGGTGATCCAGGCGTAGTCGGCCTCGACCAGACCCATCTGGCCCATGTCGTCCTCGCGGTGGGCATCGAAGCCCGCAGACACCAGGATCAGTTCCGGACGGTGGGCCTCAAGCCTGGGCAGCCAGGTGTCGGTGACGATGGCCTTGACCGCGGCGCCCGTGGTGTAGGCGGCCACAGGCACATTCAGCATGTTGGCGGCCGGGTGCTCCGTGCCACTGTTGGGGAAGAACGGATGCTGGAAAAAGCTGCACATCAGCACGCGCTCGTCCCCGGCGAAGACGTCTTCGGTGCCATTGCCGTGGTGGACGTCGAAGTCCACGATGGCCACGCGCGACAGGCCGTGGAAGTCCAGCGCATGACGCGCCGCAATGGCCACGTTGTTCAAGAAGCAGAATCCCATCGCCTGCGATCGGCAGGCATGGTGGCCGGGAGGACGCACCGCGCAGAAGGCCGTGCGGGCCTCGCCGCCCATCACCGCATCCACGGCCGCCACCCCTGCGCCGGCCGCATGCAGGGCGGCCTCGTAGGTGTGGGGATTCATCAGCGTGTCGGGATCTATCGGGTAATACCCTTGGTCCGGCGTATGTTCGCGCAAACTGTCCAGATACTGGACAGTGTGCACGCGCAGCAGGTCATGGCGCGATGCTTGAGGCGCCTGCCGGTCGTCCAGATAAGGCATCAATCCGCTTGCCAACAATTGGTCGGAAATGGCATCCAGCCTCTGCGGGCTTTCGGGATGCCAACTGCCCATTTCATGCAAGCGGCATGCCGGGTGAGTAAGATACATGGTCTCCATAAGGAAGATTATGTTCATCTGTCGGCGATTACTGCAACTCGGAACGCTCTCCGCCCTGCTGGCGGGCTGCTCCACCACCGCTCCCACCGCTCCAAATTCACTCGCCGCGCAACCCGCGGCCGCCACTGCCAACACCGCCATCCGCATCGGGCCTAGTACGCCGACACCAGGCTCCGAACTCCCGGACGACGCCCCGGCCACGTTGACCGCCACCGGCGCCCTGCGTCCGGAAGTGCGCAGCTTCGTGGAAGAACTGGCCGCGGAACGCCAACTGCCGCTGAACCCCATGGTCAAGGCGCTGGAGAGTTCGCGCTACAACGCCACGGTGTCGCGGCTGATCGCGCCGGCCCCGCCGGGCAAGAAGATCTGGCGCAGTTGGCTGACGTACCGTTCGCGCTTCGTCGAACCCAAGCGCATCGGCTGGGGCGTGGACTTCTACAACGAGAACCGCGACCTGCTCAATCAGGCCTCGCAGCGCTTCGGCGTGCCGGCGCCCATCATCGCGTCGATCATCGGCGTCGAAACGCTGTATGGCCGCAATATGGGTAATTTCCGGGTGCTGGACGCGCTGGCCACGCTGGCCTTCGACTATCCCGACCCCAACAAGCCCGAGCGCGCCACGATGTTCCGGGGCCAACTGGCGGACTTCCTGACCCTGGTCATGAAAGACAAGCTGGATCTGGAGACGCAGGGCTCGTACGCCGGCGCCATCGGCATGCCGCAATTCATGCCCACCAGCATCATGCATTACGCGGTGGACGGCGACGAGAACGGCCATATCGACCTGACGAACAATACCCAGGACGCCATCATGTCCGTGGGCAGCTTCCTGGCCCAGCACGGCTGGCAGCGCGGCCTGCCCGTGTTCGCCCCGGTGACCCTGCCCGCGGATCCCACCGCGCTGGTCGATGGCGGGCTGGAGCCCAAGCAGAGCTGGGCCACGCTCAGCGCCGCCGGCGCCCGCCTGCAGCCGGGCGCGTCCGCGACGGGCTGGGGCGGCCAGCCGCTAGGCGTCGTCGACCTGGTCGAAGAAGCCCGGGGCACCGCCCAGTACCGGGTCGGCACGCCCAACTTTTTCGCGCTGACGAAATACAACCGCAGCTATTTCTACGCGACGTCGGTGGCGGATCTGGCCACTGAGATCGAAGCCCGCGTCACGCGCTAGTCGGGCGTCCGCAGAAAGGAAAAACGCCCCGTTGAACGGGGCGTTTTCTCATCGTGAGGAGGCTGCGCCCCCGCACCTTCGGGAAATCAGTTGAAGACACCCGTGGACAGATAGCGGTCGCCGCGATCGCACACGATGAAGACGATGGTTGCGTCGTTCACCCGCTCGGCCACACGCAAGGCGGCAACCAGGGCGCCGGCGGACGAAATACCGCCGAAGATGCCCTCTTCCGCAGCTAGTCGGCGCGCCATGACTTCGGCTTCCGATTGCTCGATGGATTCGTAGGCGTCCACGCGGCTGCGGTCGAAGATCTTCGGCAGATAGGCCTCGGGCCATTTCCGGATGCCCGGAATCTGCGAGCCTTCGGCCGGCTGCGCACCCACCACCTGCACCGCCGGATTGCGCGATTTCAGATAGGTCGACACGCCCATGATGGTGCCCGTCGTGCCCATGGCGCTGACGAAGTGCGTGATGCGGCCCTCGGTCTGGTCCCAGAGTTCGGGGCCGGTGGTCTCAACGTGTGCGCGCGGGTTGTCGGGGTTGGCGAACTGGTCCAGCACCACGCCCCTGCCGTCCGCCTGCATCTCGGTGGCCAGGTCGCGGGCGTATTCCATGCCGCCCTTGTCGGCCGGCGTCAGGATCAGTTCGGCGCCGTAGGCCGCCATGGCGGCCCGGCGTTCCACCGACAGGTTGTCCGGCATGATCAGGATCATGCGGTAGCCTTTCATCGCCGCCGCCATGGCCAGCGCGATGCCGGTATTGCCGCTGGTGGCTTCGATGAGGGTATCGCCCGGCTTGATGTCGCCGCGCGCTTCCGCGTGCTTGATCATCGACAAGGCGGGGCGGTCCTTCACGGAACCGGCGGGGTTGTTGCCTTCCAGCTTGGCCAGGATGACGTTGCCACGCGCGTCACCCGCGGCACCGGGAATGCGCTGCAATCGCACCAGCGGCGTGTTGCCGACGGTCTGCTCGATAGTGGGGTAGGAGGTAGTCATGCGGACGATCATAACTCCGCCCGGCGGCGGACGCGGCCAAAAGCCGCGCTCCCGCCAGGGGTTCCCGCCCAGGGGGCCCGCCGGGGTTCCCATCAAGCGGGCCGCCGATCAGGGCCGGGACGACGCCTGCGCCTTCGAGGCGGCCGGCTTGGCGCCCGGAGTGGCAGGTTTGGCCGGTTTGGCGGCCGCCGTCTTCGCGACAGGCTTGGCATCGGTGGGCTTGGCGTCGGCAGGCTTGACGTCGTTGGCCCCCGTGGACGCTCGGGCGACCGCCCCTGCGCCTGCGGACGCTGCCACGCCCGACCCCACCTGCAAGCCGGCGGATTCCAGCGCCTGCGCCTTTTTCAGCCCGATGCCGCGCACGCGCTCGGCCAGATCTTCGAACGATTCGAACTTGCCCCCGCGCTCGCGCTCGCCCACGATGATCTCGGCGGTGCGCGGGCCGATGCCCCGAATGCCTTCCAGTTGCTGCGCGCTGGCCTGATTGACGTCCAGCGCATTGGCCGGCGGCGCCGCCACGCCTAGCCCTGCCGTGACCAGCAGTGCGCCCAGCACCTGTCGCAGCCTGCGAGGGCCGCCCCGCACGGCGGCCGGCCGAAGCGTTGGCCCCCGTGCCGGGCAAGTGCCCAATCGGGCAGCGTTGGATTCGAACGATGGATTCATGAGGGTCTCCAGAACGGACGGGACGCGACGGCTGTCGCGCCACCCTTGAATCATGGCGATCCCGCCTGGCCACGGGCGGCCCGGTGAACGCAAACATCCACCCCGGCAAATACGGGGGCGAAAAAAAACCACCTGACCGGTGGTTTCTCTTCAAGGCCTGGCGAGACAACGCAATGCCAGGCGATGTCCGTCCTTAACGGCGCGCGCGCCAATAGCGCACATACTCGGCCACACCGGTCTGCACGTCGCGCATGGGCGCGTAGAACCCGGCGGTGCGCAGTTGCGTGACATCCGCCTGCGTATAGCTCTGGTAGCGGCCCTTCAGGTCGTCCGGGAACGGAATGTAGCGGATGAGATCCAGCTCCACCAACTGCGCGAGCGTCAATTCGGCCTCGCCGCGCTCGGCGCGCAGGGTATTGACCACCGCCGCCGCCACGTCGTTGAACGGCTGCGCTCGGCCCGTGCCGCAATTGAAGATGCCCGACTGTTGCGGATGGTCCAGGAAGTGCAGGTTCACGGCCACCACGTCTTCGACCGAAATGAAGTCGCGGCTCTGCCCGCCATCTACATAACCGTCCCAGCCCGCGAACAGGCGCACATGGCCATGCTCCAGGAACTGGTTCATGTTGTGGAAGGCCACCGAAGCCATGCGCCCCTTGTGCTGTTCGTGCGGTCCGTAGACATTGAAGTAGCGCAGCCCCACGACCTGTGCCGTCAGGCTGTCCATGCGCTTGCGCAGCACCTGATCGAACAGCAGCTTGGAATAGCCGTAGACGTTCAGCGGGCCTTCGTTGTCGGGATGCTCGACGTAGATCGACGACCCGCCATACACCGCCGCCGACGACGCATACAGGAACGGAATGCGTCGCGCCTGGCAGAACTCGAACAACTCCAGCGTGACGCGGTAGTTGTTGTCCATCATGTAGCGGCCATTGCG
Organism: Achromobacter sp. 18P8.1.1; assembly: GCF_057799415.1. Lineage (NCBI taxonomy): Bacteria > Pseudomonadati > Pseudomonadota > Betaproteobacteria > Burkholderiales > Alcaligenaceae > Achromobacter > Achromobacter sp. 18P8.1.1. The sequence continues at coordinate 57,841 of NZ_JBYOKH010000025.1, forward strand.
CTCGGTCGTGTCCGAACACGCGCCCTGGTGCAACACGGCGCGCACTGCGGGCAGGCTGCCGTCGGCGACCCGGCGGCGGAAATCGTCCTTGTCCATGTACTCGGCGATCTGGCAATCGACCAGGTTGACGAACTTGTCGCCTTCGGTCAGATCATCCACCGCGATGATGTCCTGGATGCCGCGGCGGTTCAGCCCGCGCACCAGATTGCTGCCAATGAAGCCTGCGGCTCCGGTTACGACGATCATGAGGATTCTCCTGCCAATTCGGCTGCGGTGACGACGGAGGTGCCCAGCTTACCCACGGCGATGCCGCCGGCCTTGTTGGCCCAGCCCATGGCCTCGGCCCACGGCAAGCCGATGGCGCGCGACACCGCCAGCGTGGCCAGCACGGTATCGCCTGCGCCGGACACATCGAACACTTCGTGCGCCTGCGCATCGATGTGGTCGCGCCCCGTATCGGTAAACAACGTCATGCCCTGCTCGGAACGCGTCACGAGCAAGGCTTCCAGGTCCAGATCGGCACGCAGGCGTTGCGCCCGATCGGTCAATTCGGCCTCGGAATTCCAGCGGCCTACGGCCTGCTGCATTTCCGAGCGGTTCGGCGTGACCAGCGTGGCGCCGCGATAACGCGCGTAGTCGTCGCCCTTGGGATCCACCAGCACCGGGATGCCCGCATGGCGCGCCATGGCCACCAGCGATTCGACGCGGGTCAGCACGCCCTTGGCATAGTCGGACAACACCACGATGTCGTGGTTGGCCAGGTGACGGGCCAACGCGGCGTCCACGCTGTCCAGCGCGGCCTGCTCGGGGTGCTGTTCGAAATCCACACGCAGCAGTTGCTGCTGGCGGCCCAGCACGCGCATTTTCAGCGTGGTGTGCAGGGACGGGTCGGCGATCAGGTCGGCGTGGATGCCGGCTTCGGCCGACAGGCGGCGGATGCTGTCACCGGCCTCGTCCGCACCCAGCACGCCCACCAGCGTCACCTGGCCGCCAAGCGCCGCCACGTTGCGGGCCACGTTAGCGGCGCCACCCAGGCGGTCTTCGCGGCGTGCGACGCGCACCACGGGCACCGGCGCTTCCGGTGAAATACGTTCGACTTCGCCGAACCAGTAACGGTCCAGCATCACGTCGCCCACCACTAGGACGCGGCTACGCGAAATGGCTTCGGCGGGGAAAGGCTTCATTCAAGTTCTTCCAGGCGGCGCGGCGCATAGGTTTCCCAGGCGTTGCAGCCGGGACATTGCCAGTAAAAACGACGCGCTTGAAAACCGCAACTGCGGCACGCATAGCGGTCCAGCCGTTGCGTATGCTTGTGGATCAGGCTGCGCAGCAGCGTCAGGTCGGCGCCGGGCACCGGCCCCTGCTCCGTGACGCCGGCTTCCGGGCTGGCGAGTTCGGCTTCCAGCAAGCGGTCCAGGCCCAGCAGGGACGGATGGCTGCGCAGCGCGCCGCGCGCGAACGCCCAGGCCACGGCCGAGCCTTGCTGCACGCGCAATTCGCGGAACACCACATTGAACAGGTCCAGCGACGCGTGGCGCTGATACTGTTTTTGCAGGTATTCCAGCCCGGCTTCGACCTGCCCGGCCGCGCGGTAGTTGGCCAGCAGTTGCTCGGCCACCAGGCCCGCGTATTCCGGGGCGTCGGTCATCACCGACTCCAGGTACAGGCGTTCACGCTTGGGGTCTTGCTCCATCAGGGCCAGGCGCGCGCGCAGCATGGCCGTGCGCACCATCGCGCCCTTGCTCAGCGACGCGTCGGTCGTGGACAGCGCATGATCGGCGGCATCCAACGCCTTGTGCGCGGCATCCACATCCGCGGGCTTGGCGGTCAGCGCGGTCTGCGCCTGCTCGCAGTAGTAGTGCACGATCTGCGGCACGGGCTCGTCCACCAGGCCTTGCAGCGTCTTGACGGCCTCGATGGCGCGGGGCCAATCGTGTTCCGATTCGAAAATGCGGATCAGCGAGCGCAAGGCTGGCAGCGCGTAGCGCGTGTCCTTGAGCTGTTCAAAGCCGCTTTCGGCGCGATCCAGCATGCCGGCCTTCAGGAAGTCCTGCGCCAGTTCATGTTGCGCGTGCTCGCGCTCGGCGGCCGGCAGGTCGGAGCGGCTCAGCAGGCTTTGATGGACGCGGATGGCGCGTTCCATCTCGCCGCGGCGGCGGAAAAGGCTGCCCAACGCAAAGTGCAGTTCGGTCGTTTCCGGATCCAGCTTGGCGACTTCGACGAACGCGTCGATCGCACGATCCGGCTGCTCGTTCAGCAGGAAGTTAAGCCCCCGGAAATACGAGTCGGGCAGGCTGCGGGTTTCCCGAAGCATCTGCCGGATATCGAAGCGCGCGGCCAACCAGCCAAGCGCAAACAACACCGGCACGAAAATCAACCACCAAGGTTCAAAATCCACTATTCGGGCTCTTGCGGTAATTCAGTGCGAAAAGGAGGTGTGCGGCAGACGGCGTGCCGTCACAGCGGCGACATCGGCGCAACGGCTTCCGGCGGCACGACAGGCGTGGTGCCGTTGACGGCGGCCTGCACGCGGTCCAGCTCGCGGCGCAAGCGCATGGCTTCGCGGCGGCGGCGCATGGCGGCGGGCACGGTCAGCAACAAGCCAAACAGGGCGCCGGCCACGAATACGACCAGCATCACAACGATCAACGGCACGTCTTGCACGACGTAATCCGCGTAGAACTTCACGGCAACCGGATCGGTGTTCTTCAGGGCGAACATCAATACCGCAATAAACACGAGCAATCGCAGGGCCCAGACGAGATAGCGCATGACGCATGCTCCAGAGAATTCAAGACTGTCAATTGTAAGCGACGCCGCAAAGCCACAAGGAAAAAAAATCCCCGCGGGGCGCCGGGCCACCAGGCGCGCGGCCGGAAAAAACAAAGCCCCTTGATTTCTCAAGGGGCCTGTTCTCGGTCCGATCTGCCCGTAGGCAGCCTTTACGCCGAGCCGTCAATGCATGGCGTGCAAACTTGCCATGGACGGCATCGGCTCACTCGATCCAGAGGATTGAGCGTCCTCGTCATTGCCGCCGACCAGGTCTACCCGTTCGCGCAATTCCTTGCCCGCCTTGAAGTGCGGCACCTGTTTGCCAGGCACCAGCACTTGTTCGCCGGATTTCGGATTGCGACCGACTCGGGGAGACCGCTGCGACAACGAGAAGCTGCCAAAACCGCGGATCTCGATGCGCTGACCCGAGGCCAGGGCCTGGGTCATTGCATCCAGCACGGTCTTGACCGCGTAATCGGTGTCGCGGGCGGCCAGCTGAGGATAGCGGGCCGCCAAGGCGGCGATCAGCTCCGACTTGGTCACGAATTAACCGTCGTTGCGCTGTTGGTCCAGCTTGGCCTTCAGCAGCGCGCCGAGGTTGGTGGTGCCGGACGAAGCGCTGGCGTCGGACATGCGCTGGATCGTGTCGGCGGTCTCGGCGTTGTCACGGGCCTTGATCGACAGTTGGATCGAACGCGTCTTGCGGTCGATGTTGACGATCATGGCTTCGATGTTTTCGCCAGCGTTCAGAACGGTGGTGGCATCTTCAACGCGGCCCGAGGAGATCTCGGAAGCGCGCAGGTAGCCTTCAACGTCCACGGACAGCGTAACAACAGCGCCCTTGGCTTCGACGGACTTGATGGTGCCCGGAACAACGGCGCCCTTGTCAAACGTGGCGACGAAGTTGTTGAAGGGGTCGCCTTCCAGCTGCTTGATGCCCAGCGAGATGCGTTCCTTGTCGGTATCGATGCCCAGAACCACGGCTTCGATCTCGTCGCCCTTCTTGAAGTTGCGCACGGCTTCTTCGCCCGTTTCCGTCCACGACAGGTCGGACAGGTGAACCAGGCCGTCGATGCCGCCAGGCAGACCGACGAACACGCCGAAGTCGGTGATCGACTTGATGGCGCCGCGGACCTTGTCGCCGCGCTTGAAGTTCGTGGCGAACTCTTCCCACGGGTTCTGACGGCACTGCTTCATGCCCAGCGAGATACGACGACGGTCTTCGTCAATTTCCAGGACCATGACTTCGACTTCTTCGCCCAGGGTAACAACCTTGCGCGGGTCGACGTTCTTGTTGGTCCAGTCCATTTCGGAGACGTGAACCAGGCCTTCGATGCCGGCTTCGACTTCAACGAACGCGCCGTAGTCGGTCAGGTTCGTGACCTTGCCGAACAGGCGGGTGCCTTGCGGGTAGCGGCGAGCCAGGCCCACCCACGGATCTTCGCCCAGCTGCTTGACGCCCAGCGAGACGCGGCTCTTTTCCTGGTCGAACTTGAGGACCTTGGCTTCGACTTCCTGACCCACTTGCAGGACTTCGGACGGGTGACGCACGCGGCGCCATGCCATGTCGGTGATGTGCAGCAGGCCGTCGATACCGCCCAGGTCAACGAACGCGCCGTAGTCGGTGATGTTCTTGACCACGCCCTTGACCACAGCACCTTCGTGCAGGGTTTCGAGCAGCTTTTGACGCTCTTCGCCCATGCTGGCTTCCAGCACTTGGCGACGCGACAGCACAACGTTGTTGCGCTTGCGGTCGAGCTTGATGACCTTGAATTCGAGGGTCTTGCCTTCGTACGGGGTGGTGTCCTTGACCGGACGCAGATCCACCAGCGAACCCGGCAGGAACGCGCGGATGCCGTTGGTCATGACGGTCAGGCCGCCCTTCACCTTGCCGGTGATGGTGCCGGTAACCAGCTCGCCGTTTTCCAGGGCCTTTTCCAGTTGCAGCCAGGCCGACAGGCGCTTGGCGCGGTCACGCGACAGGATGGTGTCGCCGTAGCCGTTTTCCAGGGAATCGATGGCCACCGAGACGAAATCGCCGGGTTGCACTTCGAGCTCGCCCTGGTCGTTCAGGAACTCTTCCAGGGGGATCAGCGCTTCGGACTTCAGGCCGGCGTTGACGACGACGAAGTTATGGTCGACGCGCACGACTTCGGCGCTGATGACCTCGCCGGACTTCATGTCCTGGCTCTTGAGGCTTTGGGCGAAAAGGTCGGCGAAGCTTTCGCCGCCGGTGGCGGTAGTGGAAACGGAAGACATGGGGTTGAAATCCATTGGGCCGAAATGGCCGTTAAGAACACACCGCAGCGGATTGCCCGCCACAGTGGAGTCAAAATACCTGCCTGCCGGTTTGCCCTGCGGGGTGTCCCGTGGGGGTTGCGCCTGGCTAGAACAGGGCCTAATCAAAAAATAAAGGTGGACTGGCTAACTTGGGCTTTCAGCCAAGCTTTCAGGCTGATGCCTTTAAGCTTTTGCCTGCGCTTGTTGCCAGAAATCCAGTATTGCCTGCACCGTCTCTGCAATCGTCAAATCAGACGAATCCAGCACGTGTGCATCTGCTGCGGGGGCCAGCGGCGCGGTAGCGCGTTCGGTATCGCGGGCGTCTCGCTCGCGCATGTCTCGCAGAAGGTCATCTAGATTAGCAGAAATTCCCTTTTCGATCAACTGCTTACGGCGCCTCTCCGCCCGGGCGACCACATCGGCGACCAGGAACACCTTCAGGGACGCATCCGGGAACACCACCGTGCCCATGTCGCGGCCGTCCGCCACCAGGCCCGGCGGCAGGCGGAAAGCGCGCTGGCGCTCGAGCAGGGCCCGGCGCACACCGGGAAAAGCGGCCACGCGGGAGGCGAAATTGCCCACTTCCTCGCGGCGGATGTCGTGGCCGACGTCGGCGCCTTCCAGGTACACATGGGGGCCGTCAAAGCGCACGTCCAGCGTTTCCGCCACGCGGGCCACGCCGGGTTCGTCGTCGGCGGCAACACCCTGCTTGATGGCGGCCAGGGCGGTCAGGCGGTACAGCGCGCCGCTATCCAGCACGTCCCAGCCCAGCGCCTTGGCGACGCGATGCGCCACGGTGCCCTTGCCCGAAGCGGTGGGGCCGTCGATCGTGATGACGGCGGCCGGAGAGGAATCAATCGAAGAAGTCAAAGTCATGGGGGGTTCGCGCTAGGCCGATACCAGGCTCGCGTAGACATCAAAGTAACCCGGGAACGTCTTGCTGACGCAACCCGGATCCAGGATACGGACCGCTGCCGGGCCAAAAGCCGCCAGCGAAAAACACATGGCCATGCGGTGGTCGTCCCAGGTGCCGATGTGCGCGTCGCGCCAGGCATCCTGTGCCGGCGGGATGACACGCAGCCAATCCGGCCCCGATTCCACTTGCGCGCCCAGCTTTTCCAGTTCCGTCTGCATGGCGTGGATGCGGTCGGTTTCCTTCACCCGCCAACTGCCGATGTTGCGCAGGCGGCACGGTCCATCGGCATACAGGGCCAACGCCGCGGCGGTCATGGCGGCGTCCGGGATCAGGTTGAAATCGGTATCGAACGCCTTCAGGCGCGCGCCGTCGGCCACCCGTACGCCGGTCACTTCGATCCAATCCGGACCGTAGGCCACGTTGGCGCCCATGTGCGCCAGCGTATCGGCAAAGGCGACGTCGCCCTGGATGCTGTCGGCGCCCACGCCCGTCACGCGCAACGGACCACCGCCAATCGCACCCAGCGCCAGGAAATAGGACGCCGTGGAGGCATCGCCTTCCACCGCGATCTGGCCCGGACTGCGGTAGCCGGCGCCGCCCTCGATCACGAAGCGGCTCCAACCGTCGCGCCGCACCTGCACGCCAAAGCGCGCCATCAGGTTCAGCGTGATTTCGATGTAAGGCTTGGAGATGAGTTCGCCCACCACTTCGATCGTGACGGGTTTGCCGCTGCGGCCCGCCTGCAGCGGTGCGGCCAGCAGCAAGGCGGTCAGGAACTGGCTGGACACCGAACCCTGCACGCGCGTCACGGCATCCGCGGCGATCTCGCCACGGCCGATATGCAGCGGCGGGTAGCCCGGTTGGCCCAGATAGTCGATCCGGGCGCCCAGCGCATTCAAGGCATCAGCCAGGTCGCCGATAGGCCGCTCGTGCATGCGCGGCACGCCCGACAAGCGATAATCACCGCCCATCAGGGCCAGGGCCGCCGTCAGGGGACGGATCGCCGTGCCGGCGTTGCCCATGAAGAGATCGGCGCTTTCCACGGGGAAACGGCGCACGCCCTCGACGGTGACGCGGCCGGCGTCCAGGTCCGACACCTGCACGCCCAGCTGGCGCAGCGCACCCAGCATGACGCGCGTATCGTCGGAATCCAGCAAGCCGGTGATGACGGTGGTGCCCTCGGCAATCGCCGACAGCAACAGCACGCGGTTGGAAATGCTCTTGGAACCCGGCAAGGCGATCACGCCCTGCGCTTGCCGTACGCGCGGCAGGTCCAGATAAGGCAAAGCGCCCATGTCAGTTACTCCTTGCGCCAGTTGCGGCGCGCCTGGGCCGCGGTTTCCAGCAGCGCCAGCAACACCGCGTCGTCACCATCGGCGATGGCGCGTTCGGCACGATCCAGGACGGCGCGCACATCGGCAAGCTCGGCCAGCATCGCATCGCGATTGGACAGAAAGATATCGCGCCACATCTCGGGCGAGCCCGCCGCGATGCGCGTGAAATCACGAAAACCGCTGCCGGCCAGGTCCAGGCGCGTGCGCGCGTCGGCGGCCGTGGCCACCTGTTCCATGTAGACCGCGGACAACAGATGCGGCAGATGGCTGACCGATGCCAGCAAGCGGTCATGGGCGCCGGCATCCATGTCGATCACGCTGGCGCCGCAGGCCTGCCAGGCTCGGCGTACCAGGTCCGTCGCCTGCGCGCTGTTTTCGGCAAGCGGCGTCAGGATTACGGTGCGCCCCTGGTACAAGCCCGGATCAGCCGCGTCCGGCCCCGTGCGTTCCGCGCCCGCGATGGGATGGCCGGGCACAAAACGTCCGATGCTGCCGGCCAGCGCCTCGCGCGCCGCGTCGACGACTTCGGCCTTGGTGCTGCCCGCGTCGGTCAATACCGTCGTGGCGCCCAGATGCGGCAGCATCCGTGCCAGCACGTTCTTCAAGCCACCCACAGGCGTGGACAGCAAGATCAGGTCGGCGCGGGCCGCCGCGTCTTCGGCGCTGACGGCCTCGTCGATCAATCCCAGCTCGACGGCGCGCGCCAGCGAAGACGCATTGCGCCCGACTCCCAGCACGCGGCCCACTTGACCCGCCTGGCGCAACGCCGCGGCAAAGGAGCCGCCGATCAGGCCCACGCCCACGACGGCCAATACAGGAATCAGGGGGCCAGCGGCCCCCTGATTCGTAGAAGGTAACGCGTCGTTCATGCGGACAGGATGGCGGTCAGGGCATCGATAAAGCGGGCATTCTCTTGCGGCAAGCCGATAGACACACGCAGCCATTCAGGCAGGCCATCGCCGGCCACCGGGCGCACGATCACGCCGCGCTTGAGCAATTCCAGATTGATGCGCGGCGCATCGCCCACATGCACCAGCACGAAGTTGCCGTAGCTGGGCACATAGCGCAGCTTCAGGCGGTCGAACGCCTCGCACAATTGCGCCTTGCCGGACTTGTTCGAGGCATACGCCTCTTCCAGGTAGGCAGCATCGCCCAGCGCGGCGATCGCCGCGGCCTGGGCCAGCGTATTCACGTTGAACGGCTGGCGCACGCGGTTCAGCAGGTCAGTCAGCGGCGGCTGGGCCACCGAGAAACCCACGCGCAAGCCCGCCAGGCCGTAGGCCTTGGAGAACGTGCGCGAGATGATCAGGTTGGGGAAGCGGCGGGCCAGCGCGGTGCTGTCGAAGCGGTGCTCCGGATCCAGGTACTCGTTGTAGGCCTCGTCCAGCACCACGGTGACGCGATCGCCATGAGCGGCTTGCACGCGCTCAAGGAACGACGCGACCTTGTCGCCCGGCACGAAGGTGCCGGTCGGATTGTTGGGGTTGGCGATGAACAGCAGGCGCGTGTCGTCGGCGATAGCGTCGAACATGGCATCCAGGTCGTGGCCGTAGTCTTGCGCCGGCACGACGATGTGGCGCGCGCCGCGCGCTTGCGTGGCCAGGCGATACACCGCGAACGAGTGCTGTGCATACACCGCCGACGAGCCCGGCTCCAGCAGCGCCAGCGCGGCGATCTCGAGGATGTCGTTCGAACCGTTGCCCAGCGTGATCCAGTTCATCGGCACGCCGTAGCGTTCCGCCAGGGCCGCCTTCAGGTCGAAACCGTTGGGGTCGGGATAGCGGGCCAGCGACTCGGCCGCGGCCAGCATGGCCGCGCGCGCCGACTTGGGCATGCCCAGCGGGTTTTCATTGGACGCCAGCTTGACGATGCCGGCCGGATCCAGCCCGAACTCGCGGGCCAGTTCTTCAATGGGCTTGCCCGCCTGGTAAGGCGCGATGGCGCTGACGTGCGCGGGAGCAACGAGGGGCTTGGATGCGGTGGTCATGGTGTGGAGGCTCACGGCGCCGGGTAGGAACCCAGCACTTTCAGATAGGCGACCTGCGCCTGCAAGGTGGCAAGGGCGCGCTCGACGTTCGGATCGTTGCGGTGGCCCAGGACATCAACGTAGAAATAATATTCCCACTGGCCGGTGCGCGCGGGGCGCGACTCGAAGCGGGTCATCGATACGCCGTTGGCCGCCAGCGGGGCCAGCATTTCATACACGGCGCCCGCACGGTTCGGCACAGCCAGGATCAGGCTGGTCTTGTCCTTGCCGCTGACGAGCGGCTGGATGTTGCCGATGGCCAGGAAACGGGTGCGGTTGTGCGGATCGTCCTGGATGCCGGCCGCAACGACCTGCAAGTTCCAGGCGGGCGCGGCCACTTCGCCGGCGATCGCCGCAACGGTTGGGTCGCCCGCCGCTGCACGCGCAGCCTCGGAATTGCTGGAGGCAGCCACGCGTTCCAGGTCGGGATAGTTGCGCGTCAGCCAGCCCTGGCACTGAGCCAGCGCCTGCGGATGCGCGGAAATGGTCTTGATGCCGTCCATGCCGCCCGATTGCGACATCAGGCAATGGCGGATGACGAGCGAGCGTTCGCCCAGGATCGTCAGCGGCGTGTTCAGCAGCAGGTCCAGGCTGCGGTTGACGGCGCCTTCGGTGGAGTTCTCCACCGGCACCATGCCCACATCCGCCTGGCCGGCCTCGACCGCGCGAAACACTTCGTCGAATGACGCGCAAGGCAGCTTCTGCACGGCGTGGCCGAAATGCTCCAGCGCCGCCTGTTCGGAAAACGAGCCTTGCGGCCCCAGGTACGCGACGGTCATGCCGCGCTCCAGGCCACGACAGGCCGAGATGATCTCGGTCCATACCGACGCCACGCCCGCATTCGGGAACGGGCCAGGGTTGAGCTGCTGCAAGCGGCGGATGACTTCGGCTTCGCGCTCGGGGCGCAACACCGGGCCGTCCGCTTGCGCGGCATGCTTGGCCTCGCCCACTTCCAGCGCGGCGCGGGCGCGCTGCGACAGCAAGTCCAGGATCTGCGCGTCCAACGCATCAATGCGGGCGCGCAAGGGAAGCAGCTTGCGCTGCAGATCTTCATCCATAGCGGCGCTCGAATTCCTTCAGGTACTCGACCAGCGCCGACACCCCGGCAAGGGGGACGGCGTTGTAGATGGAGGCGCGCATGCCGCCCACGCTCTTGTGGCCCTTCAGTTGCGTCAGACCCGCCGCATCAGCGCCTTGCAGGAAGGCGTCATTCAGCGACTCATCGCGCAACACAAACGGCACGTTCATGCGCGAACGCACGGGAGCGTGAATGGGATTGCGATAGAAATTGGTGCTGTCCAGATAGCCGTACAGCAGGTCGGCCTTGGCCTTGTTGGCGGCTTCCATGCCGGCCACGCCGCCATTGGCCTTGACCCACTTGAACACCAGGCCAGCGACGTAGATCGCGAAGGTCGGCGGCGTGTTGTAGCGCGAATGATCCGCGGCCACATTGGCGTAATCGAAGGCGGACGGGCAGATCGGCAAGGCGTGGCCGATCAGGTCGCGGCGGGCGATGACCATGGTCACGCCAGCCGGGCCCGCGTTCTTCTGCGCGCCGGCATACATCATGCCGCAACGCGTCACGTCCATCGGACGCGACAGGAAATGCGAAGACGCATCGACGACCAACGGCACGTCGGGTGCGCCCAGCGCGGCGGTGTCGGGCCAGTCCATGAACTCGACGCCGCCGATGGTTTCATTGCTGCACAGGTGCAGGTAAGCCGATTCCTTGCGCACATTCCAGGTATCGACCGGCGGCACCCAGGTCAGCGGGCCTTGCTCGCGGCCATCCAGCTGGATGGCTTGCTCGCTGCTTGCCGCCACATGGGTACTGCCATAGCGCCCGGCTTCCTTGTACGACCGCTTGGACCAATGGCCCGTCACGACGAAGTCGGCAGCCGGCGTGCTGCGGCGCCCCATGAGATTCATGGGAACGATGGCGTTCTCCCCGGAACCTCCGCCTTGCATGAACATGACCGCGTAGTCAGCGGGCAAGCCCAGCAGCTCACGCAAATCGGATTCGGCTTCGTCGCAGATCTGCACGAAGTGCTTGCCGCGATGAGACATTTCCATCACCGACATGCCACTGCCATGCCAATCCAGCATCTCAGCTGCTGCTTGCTGCAATACCACCTCGGGCAAGGCCGAGGGGCCTGCCGAGAAGTTCCAGGGGCGGGCCATTATTGCTCCGTAGGTTCCGTCGAATCCGTCGAGTCTGCTGCACCGTTGCTGTCGTCGCCGCCGTCAGCCTGGACGTCTTCGTCCAGTTCGCCGTCGTCGTCCGCATCGCTTTCCACGACACGGCGTACACCGGACAGCGTGCTGCCGTCATCCACGTTGATCAGCGTGACGCCTTGGGTCGCGCGGCCCATTTCGCGGATTTCCGCGACACGGGTGCGCACCAGCACGCCGCCGGTGGTGATCAGCATGATTTCGTCGGTCGGGTTGACCAGCACCGCACCCACGACCTTGCCGTTGCGCGAGCTGGTCTGGATGGCGATCATGCCCTTCGTACCACGGCCATGGCGCGTGTATTCGCCGATCGGCGTGCGCTTGCCGTAACCGTTTTCGGTGGCGGTCAGCACAGTCTGCGTTTCGTCGCCGGCAACCAGCAGCGCGATGACGGTCTGCGTTTCCTCGAGCATCATGCCGCGCACGCCACGGGCGTTGCGGCCCATCGGACGCACGTCGTTTTCGTCGAAGCGCACGGCCTTGCCCGAATCCGAGAACAGCATGACGTCATGCTGGCCGTCGGTCAGGTCGGCGCCGATCAGGTAGTCGCCATCGTCAAGGTCGACGGCGATGATGCCGGCCTTGCGCGGGTTGGAGAAGTCGGACAGCGGGGTCTTCTTGACCGTGCCGCGCGAGGTCGCCATGAAGACGTAGTGGTCTTCGCTGAATTCCTTGACCGGCAGCACCACCGTGATCTTCTCGCCGTCAGCCAGCGGGAACATGTTGACGATGGGCTTGCCGCGCGAATTGCGCGTGCCTTGGGGCACTTCCCAGACCTTCAGCCAGTACACGCGGCCGCGGTTCGAGAAGCACAGCAGGAAGTCGTGCGTGTTGGCGATGAACAACTGGTCGATCCAGTCGTTTTCCTTCATCGCCGTCGCCTGCTTGCCGCGTCCGCCGCGCTTTTGCGAGCGGTACTCGGACAAGGGCTGGCTCTTGATGTAGCCGCCGTGCGACAGGGTCACGACCATGTCGGTGGGCGTGATCAGGTCTTCGGTATCGAGCTCGGTCGCGTTCATCTCGATTTCCGAGCGGCGCGTGTCCTTCACGCCGGTCGAGAACTCGGCCTTGATGGCCTGCAGTTCGTCGGAGATGATCGTCGTGATGCGCTCGGGGCGGGCCAGGATGTCGAGCAGGTCGGCGATGGTGGACATGATGTCCTTGTATTCGCCGACGATCTTGTCCTGCTCCAGCCCGGTCAGGCGTTGCAGGCGCATGTTCAGGATTTCCTGAGCCTGCGTATCGCTCAGGCGGTACATGCCGTCGCCCTGCAGGCCGAACTCGGCGTCCAGGTCGTCCGGACGGAAGGCCGAGCGGCCTCCCGGCGTATCGCCATCGGCGCGCGACAGCATTTCGCGCACCAGCGACGAATCCCACGACTTCGCCATCAATTCCTGGCGGGCGACGGGAGGCGTCGGCGCGGCCTTGATGATGGTGATGAAATCATCGATGTTGGCCAGCGCGACGGCCAGGCCTTCCAGCACGTGGCCGCGTTCGCGGGCCTTGCGCAGCTGGAACACCGTGCGGCGCGTGACCACTTCGCGGCGATGCTGCAGGAAGTAGTCGATCATCTGCTTCAGGTTGAGCAGGCGGGGCTGGCCGTCGACCAGCGCCACCAGGTTCATCCCGAAGGTGTCTTGCAGCTGCGTGTTCTTGTACAGGTTGTTCAGGACAACCTCGGGCACCTCGCCGCGCTTGAGCTCGATGACCAGACGCATGCCGTCCTTGTCGGACTCGTCGCGAATATCGGAGATGCCTTCGATCTTCTTGTCGTTGACGAGTTCGGCGATGCGTTCCTGCAGGGTCTTCTTGTTGACCTGGTAGGGAATCGCGTCGATCACGATCGCCTGGCGATTGCCCTTCTCCATGTCTTCGAAGTGGGTCTTGGCACGCATGATGACGCGGCCGCGACCGGTGCGATAGCCTTCGCGCACGCCGGACATGCCGTAGATGATGCCGCCCGTGGGGAAATCGGGCGCCGGGATGAGCTCGATGAGCTCATCGACCGTGCAGGCCGGATTGCGCAGGCAGTACAGGCAGCCGTCGACCACTTCCTGGAGGTTGTGCGGCGGAATGTTGGTGGCCATGCCCACCGCGATGCCCGAGCTGCCGTTGACCAGCAGGTTGGGCAGGCGCGACGGCAACAGCAGCGGTTCTTGCTCGCTGCCGTCGTAGTTGGGGCCGAAGTCCACGGTTTCCTGGTCAATGTCGGCCAGCAGCTCGTGGGCGATCTTGGCCAGGCGGATTTCGGTGTAACGCATCGCCGCGGCGTTATCGCCGTCGATCGAGCCGAAGTTGCCCTGGCCGTCGACCAGCATGTAGCGCATGGAGAAATCCTGCGCCATGCGGACGATGGTGTCGTAGACGGATTGGTCGCCGTGGGGGTGGTATTTACCGATGACGTCCCCGACGATACGCGCCGACTTCTTATAGGCGCGGTTCCAATCGTTGTTCAGTTCGTGCATCGCGTAGAGCACGCGCCGGTGGACGGGCTTCAACCCGTCCCGCACATCCGGTAGCGCCCGCCCAACAATCACGCTCATCGCGTAATCGAGGTAACTGCGGCGCATCTCTTCTTCCAGCGAAACCGGAAGCGTCTCCTTGGCAAAGGAATCCATATATATAACGACAGAATCGTGTAAGGAGGAACCCGGGCCGGGTAAACAGGAAATTCTATCATTCGATTCCGATCCCGTTGGGCAGGGCCACGGGAAGTGCCCGATGAGCGGCCATTGCGGGCCGCCATCGGCAAGCCGCGGCCGGCCGTCGGGCCGCGCCCAATGGCCCTGTTGTCAAAAACCAACATGGAAAACCAATGGAGCGCCGAAAACGCCGTATCCAGCGTCAATGCGCCTCTCCAGGGAAGCCAAAGCCCCCCAAATGCCTTAACATTGTTTCCAGCACGCAGGAAACCCAGTAGCTATTCCTTTGAACCAGCTCTTGGCGTTGCTATACTGGCCCCGTTTTCCTGATATGCGGCGGGGGTTCGCTGCGAGTCACTTATCCAGCTTCAAGCTCAACGAGGAGAAACATGAACAAACCCTCCAAATTCGCTCTGGCGCTCGCCTTCGCCGCCGTCACGGCCTCTGGTGTAGCTTCCGCGCAAACCGTGGACAACTGGCGCAACCCGTTCGGTAACGTTTGGAAAAACGGTACGAACGAACTGTGCTGGCGCGATGCTTTCTGGACCCCTGCCACCGGTATCCCCGGTTGCGACGGTGTCCCGGTTGCACAACAGAAGGCGAAGCCGGCCCCGATGGCGGCAAAGGTCGTGTTCAATGCTGACACGTTCTTCGACTTCGACAAGTCGACCCTGAAGCCCGAAGGCCGTCAGCTGCTGGATCAAGTCGCCCAGCAAGCTCGCGGTATCGAGCTGGAAACCATCATTGCTGTTGGCCACACCGACTCCATCGGTACTGACGCCTACAACCAGAAGCTGTCCGAGCGCCGCGCCGCTTCGGTCAAGACCTACCTGGTCAGCAAGGGTATCGACCCCAACCGTATCTACACGGAAGGCAAGGGCGAGTCGAACCCGATCGCTTCCAACAAGACGAAAGAGGGCCGCGCCCAAAACCGTCGCGTTGAAATCGAAATCGTGGGTAGCCGCAAGTAATTGCCGGACTAGCTACAATAAAGGGCCTCGCATAGCGAGGCCCTTTTTTTCGTCCGTCTTGCACCAACGTGGTGCGATGGCGTGTTTCCTCCCCGCCTTTGCGCGACGGACCCCTCTCTATATATAGCGTCGCTTTTCGCTGGACCGCCCATGACCACGCAAATTCACGACTCCGAACGCCCCGCCATCAACGCCGATCAGGCCGAACTGGACAAGTTCAGCGCCCTGGCCAGCCGCTGGTGGGACCCCGAAAGCGAATTCAAGCCCCTGCACGCCATCAACCCACTGCGGTTGGAATGGATTCAGGAGTGCGCGGGCAGCCTCGCCGGCAAGAAAGTGCTGGATGTGGGTTGCGGCGGCGGCATCCTGTCGGAATCCATGGCGCGCGGCGGCGCGGACGTCACGGGCATCGACCTGGCCGACAAGTCGCTGAAGGTCGCCCGCCTGCACGGCCTGGAATCGGGCGTGAAGGTCGAATACCGCAAGGTGCCCGTGGAAGAACTGGCCGCCGAACAGCCCGGCCAGTACGACGTGGTCACCTGCATGGAAATGCTGGAACACGTGCCGGACCCGGCGTCCATCGTGCGCGCCTGCTCGACACTCGTCAAACCCGGCGGCTGGGTGTTCTTTTCGACCTTGAACCGCAACGCCAAGGCGTTTCTTTTCGCGATCGTCGGCGCCGAGTACGTCCTGCGCCTGCTGCCGCGCGGCACCCATAGCTACGACCAATTCATCAAGCCCAGCGAATTGTCCGCGGCGGCGCGCGCCGCCAGCCTGGAGCCGATCAGCATGCGTGGCATGGAATACAACCCGATCACCCAGATCTACTCGCTGTCGTCCGACACCTCGGTCAACTACCTGATGGCTACCCGTAAATGAGCGCCCTGATCCTGTTCGATTTCGACGGCACCCTGGCCGACACCGCCCCCGACTTGGCCGCCGCCGCCAACCGGCAGCGCACCCGCCGGGGCCTGGAGTCCATGCCCTACGAGGCCTTGCGCCCCGTGGCGTCGCAAGGCGCCCGCGGCCTGCTGCGCGTGGCGCTGGATTTGAAGCCCGGCGACCCGGACTACGAGCCCACCCGCCTGCAGTTCCTGGAAGACTATGCCGCCAGTTCGACCGTGCACAGCAAGCTCTTCCCCGGCATCGATACCCTGCTGGCCGACATCCGCCGCCGCGGCCTGTCCTGGGGCATCGTCACCAACAAGGTCACCTACCTGACCCTGCCGATCGTCGAATTCCTGGACCTGACGCGCGACAGCGCGGTGCTGGTCTGCGGCGACACAACGGCCCACGCCAAGCCGCACCCCTTGCCGCTGCAGCACGCCGCGCGCGAAGCCGGTTTCGCGGTGGACCGCTGCGTCTACGTGGGCGACGACCTGCGCGACATCCAGGCGGCGCATGCGGCGGGCATGCCCGCCGTGGCGGCCGCTTACGGCTATGTCGGCGAAGAAGACAACATCAGCTCCTGGGAAGCGGAAACCTGCGCAAATACCCCTGCTGAGCTCTGGTCCGCCATCCAGCCGCTGCTGCCCAGCGACCTGCGCTGATGCGCGATGCGCGGCGGGCCACGCTGGTCCGCCGTGTTGCCTGCCAATGGGTTCCGCGCGCATTAGTTGACGCATCTGAACAATCTATCCGGCACCGGGGTCTTTATCCGGATTCCAAACTCCCTTAAAGTGTCACTCATGCAAGGCATCCGGGTGCCTCCCGATTGCCATTCCGGCTAAGGCCGGTGTTGCGGCAGTTCCCATCCGCAACTTTCGCGCTGACGGCATTCTGCCCCGGCGCAGCGCCCGGCCCCCGTGCCGCCGCGCCCCCCAGACCTTTTTAGTACGCCTACAACGCCCTGCCCCGCGCGCCGCCTGACGGCATCGCGCCAGAGGAATGCCTATGCTTTTGCCTATCCTGCTACTTTCCGCCGCCGGTTTCACGATCCTGACGACAGAATTCCTGATCGTCGGCCTGCTTCCCGGGCTGGCCCGCGACCTGAACGTCACCGTGTCGCAAGCGGGCCTGCTGGTCACGCTGTTCGCCTTCACGGTGGCCGCGACCGGCCCGCTGCTGACCGCGCTGATGGCCAACGTCGAGCGCAAGCGCCTGTTCATCGGCGTGCTGGTGCTGTTCGGTGTGTCCAACGCCGTGGCGGCGATGGCCCCGAACATCTGGATCATGGCCGTGGCCCGCTTCGTGCCCGCCTTGGCCTTGCCCGTGTTCTGGTCACTGGCCAGCGCTACCGCCGTGGAGCTGGTCGGCCCCGCGCGCGCCGGCCGCGCCATCTCGATGGTGGCCTTCGGCATCGTGGCGGCCACCGTCTTCGGCATCCCGATCGGCGTGCTGATCTCCGATGCGTTCGGATGGCGCGCGGCATTCTGGGTGTTGTCGGGCGTTGCCTTCGCCAAGGCGCTGCTCCTGTTGCTGGCGTTCCCCAGCACCCGCATCCGTGCCGACAGCGTCAAGCTGGTGACGCAGCTGCGCATCCTGCGCAACCCGATCGTGCTGGGCCACGTGGTGCTGTCGCTGCTGGTGTTCACCGGCATGTTCACGGCCTACACCTACCTGGCGGACATGCTGGAGCGGCTGGCCGGCTTCAACGGGCAGATCGTCGGCTGGACCATGATGGCCTTCGGCGGCGTGGGCCTGATCGGCAACACCTTGGGCGGCCGCTTGGTGGACCGCAGCCCCCTGGGCGCAACCGCGCTGTTCTCGTCGATGATGGCAGCGGGCCTGGCGTTCGTGGCGCCCGTGATGCAATCCCATGGCCTGCTGGCCGTCGCGCTGGGGATCTGGGGCATTGCGCAGGCGGCGCTCTTCATCGTCTGCCACGTGCGCTTGATGAAAGCTGCGCCCGAAGCGCCGGCCTTCGCCGCGTCCTTGAACATCTCTGGCGCCAACATCGGCATCGGGCTGGGCGCGGTGGTGGGCGGCAACGTGATCGACCACTACGGCCTGGCGTCGCTGGGTTGGGCGGCGTCTGTCATCGTGGCGATATCCGTCGCCCTGGCCTTCGCGCTGATGGCGGCCTCCCGTCCGCGCCAGGCGAAAACTGCCTGCGCCAACGCCGCCTGACCCGCACTTGTGTCCCCCGCGCCACGCCTGCACCGGCGGGCGCGGACAACGCAGCAGGCTATTGCGTTTACCAGTACAATAGAAGTTCTTGGGGCCGATCCGGATTCGACGTGGGTCGCGAAACAACTCAGGGCATGCCGAGCACCAGTTCGCTCGTTAAACCACTGGAAACACTACAAACGCCAACGACGAGCGTTTCGCTCTCGCCGCTTAAGCGGTGAGCCGCTGCACTGATCTGTCCTTGGGTCAGGTGGAGGAAGGCAACTTCCTAGGGGGGGTAACCCTCGAACCACAGCAGCGACATTCACAAGGAATCGGTCTGCGCTGGGGTCACACGGCTCAGATTTAAATTACGTGAATCGCTTTGGTCCGGCCTGTCGGTTGGCTAAGTCCAAAGTTAAAACTAAATAAATCGACTACGCATGTAGAACTGATTGCAGAGGGCTTGCGGACGGGGGTTCAATTCCCCCCGGCTCCACCAAATTCCGCTTTATTGCGCAGTGCTTAGCAAAATGGCCAACTCCCCGGAGTTGGCCTTTTTTTTTGACGCCGCACCGCAGGCCATGGCATGGCAGCACCGGTATTGTTGCCAGTCGACGACACATTCCCGACACCGAACGTAACAATGGGCCCGCCCTGGGGTTCGGATCAAGTCAAGATCGTTTCACATGCGGCCCCATTTTTTCTCTGGCGCGCCCCAACGGCCTTTCGAACGACTGCCGAGACATTTACCGAATATGTCCCCAACAGTCTTTATATTCGAAATAATCCGTCACATATTACGAATACTTTCAAGACATAATAAACGCAAGAAAATGCCACCGGCGTCTGTGAGGTGACTCTTGCGATGAAAGTCCTTTCCATATTCGGCACGCGTCCGGAAGCCATCAAGATGGCCCCGCTGGTCACGGCGCTTGAACGAGAGCCGCAGATCCAGAGCGTCGTGTGCGTCACCGGCCAGCACCGGGAAATGCTGGATCAGGTCTTGGCGCTGTTTGACCTGCGCGCCCAGCACGACCTGGACATCATGGTTCCCAACCAGACATTGAACGGGCTTTATGCCCGGCTGATCAGCCGGGTGGATAGCGTATTGGAAGCCGAACATCCCGACTGCGTCCTGGTGCATGGCGATACCAGCACCGCGTCGGCGTGCGCACTGGCCTCGTTCCATCGCCGTGTCCGCATCGGCCACGTCGAGGCGGGTTTGCGCACCGGCAACCTGGCCATGCCGTTCCCGGAAGAAATGAACCGCCGCGTCGTCGACGCGGTGGGCGACTGGCTGTTCGCCCCGACGTCGGAATCGCGCGGCAACCTGCTACGTGAGAACCTGGCGGGCCACATTACTGTCACCGGCAATACCGTGATCGATGCGCTGGCGATGACCTGCGCCAAACTGGACCCGCAGGGCCCGCTGGCCCGCCAGCTGGAAGCCCGCTACGACTGGCTGGATCCGTCGCGCCGGCTGCTGCTGGTGACCGGCCACCGGCGCGAGAGCTTCGGCGAGGGCTTCAAGAACATCTGCGCGGCGCTGGCCGAACTGGCCCATCGCGAAGACTTGCAGATCGTCTATCCCGTGCACCTGAACCCGCAGGTACGCAATGTGGTGATGACGGCATTGGGCGGCCTGTCGCACGTGCACTTGATCGATCCCCTGGATTACCTGGACTTCGTCTGGTTCATGCAACGGTCGCACCTGATCCTGACGGATTCCGGCGGGGTTCAGGAAGAAGCCCCTTATCTGGGCAAGCCGGTACTAGTGATGCGGGACGTGACCGAGCGTCCTGAAGCCGTGCGGGCGGGAACCGTGGCACTGGTCGGCACCGACCCGCAGCGCATCGTGGCCGAAGTCGCCCGCCTGCTCGACAACCCCGACCTGCACGCGTCTTTCTCGCGACGCATCAATCCTTATGGCGACGGCCGCGCCAGCCAGCGCATCGTGGACGCCTTGTGCGGCCGCGCCGTATCGGAATTCGATCCCTACGGAACCGTGGCCGCCCCTTCCGCCTGACTCCCCCGCGACGCATTCCCTGCCCGGAGCCTCCATGCCCCACCCTGCCCTGACCACCCCCGTGACCCGTACGCTTTGCCGTGCCCTGATGGCCGCCGGCCTGTTGCTGCCGCTGGCCGCGATGGCCAGCCCTGCCGGCGACGCCTTGCGCCGCCTGCAAAGCGATGACTGGGTGACGCGCAACACCACGCTGCAGGACCTGGGCATCACGGAGCCGGTCGTCCTGAGCAATAGCGACGCGCGTCAGGACTTCTACCTGCCCGTGCCGCGCGGCGTACCCATCTCGGACGCGACGCTGAACTTCGACGCGAAATACACCAAGGGCGAGCCGGGACGCACAAGCATGGTGCTGTGGGTGGACGGCGTGCCGCAGACCGCGCAGCGGATCACCGACGGCGACGGGACCGTGGACCGCAACCTGCAGGTGGAGCCGCGCCGCCGCGAAACGGGCTTCCTGCGGCTGGGCGTGGACTGGCAATCGGAAATCGCGCTGCGCCACTGCGAAAGCAACCGGGCCACGGCCAATGCGCTGACGATCTCGCCGCAGACGCGCCTGAGCTATCGCTACGACGCCTCGGCCATCGGCAATCTTGACGACGCCTGGGGCACCTTGCCCGGCAAACCGATATTGATGGTGCCGGGCACCAAGCTGGACCAGCAGGCCTTCGACAGCGCCTGGCGCATTGGCGTGGCGATGGAGCGCACGGGCAAGCGCGTGTCGGTCAAGGCGTTTCCTTCGGTGGGCGACGAGGTCGACACGCGGGGCCTGCAGGCCCCTGCCGGCCTGGGACAGATCCCGGCGTTCGCCGCTCTGGCGGACAACGCGAAGCACAAGCTGGCCAGCCCCGCGGAAATCGGCGCGCTGCTGGTGCTGGGCGCCCCGGCCGTGAGCGGCGACGTGGTGATCGTGGATGCGGCGCTAAGGGCGCGCTACAACGAGGCGCTGGATGCCTTGCAGGCGCAGTTGGCCTCTGACGCCGACGCGGCCGATGCGTTCAAGGCCTGGCGCCAGCAGCGCATGCCGCTGGCCGGCGCGGACCTGCCCGCCAAGGATATCCGGCTCTTGTCGCTGGGCCGCCAAGCGGTCATCGCGGTGGCCGCCGACGCCGGCGCCCAGGGCGCGGGCGCGTTTGACGCGGCCTGGCGCCGCATCCTGGTCACCCGCCAGGTCAATGTGAAGACGGCGACGCCGCCGCAGACTTTCAAGGACGGCGGCTTGCGCCTGACGACGCTGGGCGGCACGCCGGACAGTTTCGACGTGGTCGCGCGCGGGGACTGGAACACGACCTTCCCCTTGGCGGCCGTGTCCTCGGACGGCCTGATGCCCGACGAGTTGGTCATGGACCTGGCCGCGGCGCCCGGCGCGTCGTCGACCCGCCCCGTGGCCTCGGTCTTCTGGAACGGCATCCTGCTGGCCGCCAAGCAGCTGGATGCCGACGGCAAGCCTGAACGCCTGACCGCGCGGGTGCCGGGCTATGCACTTGGCGTCACCAACGCGGTGCGGGTCACGTTCCAGCGCCAGCCGGTATCGGTGGATTGCAACGAGATTCCCCAGGGCTACCCCGTGAACGTGCTGCCCACCAGCTACGTCAAGCCGGGCAAGGCGCAGCCCGACGGCACGTTCGTGGGCCTTCTGCCGCTGTTGGCCGGCAATCCGCAACTGATCATTCCGGACAGCTACCTGGCCGATGCGCCCGACAACATCAAGCGCGTGATCGGCATCGCATCTGCCAGCGGCGTGTCCGCGACGCGGGCGGAACTGACTGTGGCGCCCGCAGGCCAGGCGGTCAAGCCCGGCCGGCCATTCGTGGCGATGGAGGTGACGGTGGACGGGGCCAAGCCGATGGTCCAGGTGACCGACCGCAAGCAACTGAAGGTGGATGGGAAGAACGCGACCTGGCTGGACATCTCGGGCCTGGATCACTTGAGCACCGCGGAAGTCGTCAGCGGCGGCGGCCAGGACGGCTTGTTGTGGCACACGCTGGGCCAGCATCCCGGCATGCTTGACGCCCCCTTCGTGCTGAACCGCGGCAACGTCGCCATTATCGGCGCGACGGGGCCGGTGGCCTGGATCGACAGCGCCAACCCCGACGCCAGCCACCCGCCGGGCGCGGGCGAAAGTGCTTTCTTCGAATGGCGCCGCTATATCTCGTGGAGCGTGCCCGTCATCAGCATCAGCATGCTCGTCCTGATCCTGATCCTGATCGTCGCCCTGCGCGTGAACCGCAGGAAAAACAAGGACCACGCGTAATCCGGAAGCGCCATGTCTTCGCTCTACTGGCCCTACTTCATCGCGGACTACTACCGCGGGCTGGAAGTCGTGACCGCCGTCGTGGGCGTGATCATCCTGCTCTCGAGCCTGGATGACCTGTTCATCGACGCCTGGTTCTGGCTGCGCGAACTGAAGCGGTCGCTGACGGTCAAGCGCCGCTACGCCCCGCTGTCGGCCGAGCAGTTGCGCGCCAAGGAGGAACAGCCGCTGGCGATCATGGTGCCCGCATGGCTGGAGTACGACGTGATCTCGTCGATGCTGGAAACGATGGTGTCGACGCTGGAATACAAGAACTACATGATCTTTGCCGGCACGTACCAGAACGACCAGCGGACGATCGACGAAGTGGAACGGATGCGCCGGCGCTATCGCCAGCTGGTCCGCGTGGAGGTGCCCCATGACGGGCCCACCTGCAAGGCGGACTGCCTGAACTGGATCGTGCAGGCCATCTTCGCGCAAGACGAGAAGCAGCCGGTGCCGTTTGCGGGCGTCATCCTGCATGACAGCGAAGACGTGCTGCACCCGCTGGAGCTCAAGTACTACAACTATCTGCTGCCGCGTATCGACTTCATCCAACTGCCGGTGACGTCGCTGGAGCGCCATTGGTACGAACTGGTGGCAGGCACCTACATGGACGAATTCGCGGAATGGCACACCAAGGATCTGGTGGTGCGCGAAAGCCTGTCCAAGATGGTGCCGTCCGCCGGCGTGGGCACCTGCTTCTCGCGCCATGCGCTGGTGGAGTTGGCCGCGGAAACCAATAACCAGCCCTTCAACACCGACACGCTGACCGAAGACTATGACATCGGCGCGCGGCTGGCCCAGCGCGGCATGAAGCAGATCTTCGGCAAGTTCCGGGTGGAATACGTCACGCGGCGCCGGTCGTGGTTCGGGCTGGGGCCTGAAAAGATATCGACGATCAGGATGCCGCTGGGCGTACGCGAGTATTTCCCCAACACGTTCCGCACCGCCTACCGCCAGAAGGCGCGCTGGACCTTGGGGATCGGCCTGCAGGGCTGGCAACAGGTGGGCTGGACGGGATCGCTGGCCACCAAGTACCTGCTGTTCCGCGATCGCAAGGGCCTGGTCACGTCGTTCATCGCCATCCTGGCGTACGTGCTGCTGGCCAACTTCTTCCTGTTTTTCCTGGCGGACAAGTTCGGCTGGTGGACGGTGTATTACCCGTCGTACTTCCGGCCCGGCGGGTGGCTGGTGACGCTGATGTGGATCAACGCGGTGGCGCTGCTGCTGCGGGTGGTGCAGCGGGCGTATTTCGTGGGCCACATGTACGGGTGGGAACACGCCCTGCTGTCGATCCCGCGGATGATCGTGGGCAACTTCATCAATGCGATGGCGGCGGCACGCGCCTGGCGCCTGTTCATCATGCATCTGATCACCGGCAAGCGCCTGGCATGGGACAAGACCATGCACGACTTCCCCACCACCGACCAACTGTCGCAGCAGCGCAAGCGGCTGGGCGAGTTGCTGCTGTCCTGGCAGGCCATCGACCAGGAAACGCTGTCGCGCGCGCTGGAAATCCAGGCGCGCGAAAAGAAGCCATTGGGCAAGATCCTGATGGAACAAGGCTGGCTGGATGAAGGCACGCTCAACGAAGCCATCGATTTTCAACAAGCGGGACAGGAGGCGCCGCCGCCCCCGCATGCAGAAGACAAACCCGCGACGACATGACTCCACTGACCCGTTCGCTCATCCTGTCCGCCGCGCTGGCATGCGTGTGGGCGGCAGCGCCCGCCGCGGCCCAAACTCCGGCCAAGACGGAAGCGCCGCTGGAAGGCGCCGCCTGGCAGTTTGCCGATGAAGGCTACAAGAACTACGACGCCGGCAAGTACGCGCTGGCCGAGCAGCAAGCGGAATCCGCGATCGCCCTGCGTCCGGACGTGGAGCGGCTGCGCCTGTTGCTGATCTATGCGCTGCAAAAGCAAGGCAAGCTGAAGGAGGCCGACCAGGCCGCCGCCGACGCCGTCAAGAACGGCCTGGATACGCCGGCCTTGCGACAGGCACGCGCCAACTTGCGCCCGCAAACTGCGGCGCGGCCTGCGGGCGCTGGCGCCGCCACCGGCGGCCCGGCCACCACGTCCGCCTACCGCCGCGGCTTTCCCATCGCCACGCGCGCCTATGCCGACTACAACCGCGCCGACTACCCGGCGGCTGCGCGCGGCGCCGAACAGGCGTTCCGCATCGATCCGAAGCAAGGCGCCTGGGCCATGCTGTGGCTGGACGCGCTGGAAGCGCAGGGCAAGTATGAAGAGGCCGATGCCGCGGCCGCCAAGGCGATTGCGCTCGGTGCGCCCAACAGAAACGACCTGACTGCGCGGCAACAGACGATGAAGCGGCGCATGGCGATCAAGCCAGCCGAAGCGGGTTACCAGGCCCTGATCGCCAACCGGCCGGGCGATGCGGTGCCGCTGGCGCGCCAGGCCGTCGCGCTGGCGCCCGATACCGCCAGCCATCGCCTGCTGCTCATCAGCGCGCTGATGCTGGACAACCAGCTGCAAGCCGCCGAAGACGCCGCGACCGACGCGATGAAGCAGGACGACGAGAACACCGTGGCGCTGGTCATGCGCGCCTATCTGCGCCAGCGCCAGGGAAAAACCGATCTGGCGAACGCGGACTTCGACGCGGCCCTCAAGCAGGACTGGCTGGACGACGACCAGCGGCGCAACATCCGCCTGATTGCCGCCGACGCCTCGTTGGCGGCCGGGGAAAACGCGCGCGCACTGGCCTTGGTGCAACCGCTGGGCGCCAAGGACGACGCGGCCGATGCCCGCATCAAGCGCGCGCGCGCGCGGCCGGCCGTGCCCGCCACGCTGACCTTGGCCAACTACCCCGCCCCGGTGCAGGATTGCCGCGACACGCCTTATGGCACGTCGTGCGAGCTGCTGCCTTCGGACGCCGCCGGCAGCGGCGGCCCGGCCTCGCTGGCCTACGCCGCCTATGCCCGCGAGGACTATCAGGAAGCCATCGCTCAGGCCCGCAAAGCGGTCGAACAGGACCCCACCAACAAAGAACTCCAACGCCTGCTGACGACCACGCTGGCCGCGGGCGACCGCAAGCAGTTGGCGGAAGCGAACCAACGCATGGGCGAAGCGCTGGCCGCCCAGCCAGACGACCCCACGCTGCTGATGCAGCGCGGCTATCTGCACCAGCGCATGAAAGAGCCCAAGTTGGCCCTGCAGGATTTCCAGGCGGCGCGCGCGACAGGCAAGGCGCCCCCCACCGTCATCCTGGACGAGGGTTACGCGCTGTCGGGTGTCGGCGACAAGCGCGGCGCGGTCAATAAGCTGAAGGAAGCCATCGACGAGGCCGACGCCGGCCGGCTGGAACTGACGCCGCAGCAGCGCTTCGACACCCGTAGCGGCATTGCGGGGCTGGACCGCGAATGGGGCGGCTATTTCTCCGCTGGCTACCGCGGCGCGCGGCCCGCTTCGGCGGGACTCGGCGGCGCGGCCGTCACCGTGCCGGGCGACGCCGTGTTCAGTACCACCGAGATCTTCTGGCGACCGTCCGACTTTCTCAATTCCTCGACCCAGGTCTTCGAGCTGTATGGCCGCTTGTCCAACACCCTGTACGACAAGGGCGGCAAGACATCCAGCCAGACGGTATCCGACCCTTGCGGCGGCAGCGTCGACGTTAACGAGACCCGCAACCAGGGGCTGGCCGGCATTCCGACCACCATCGGCTCGTTGGGGATGCGCTTCACGCCGTCCACCGAGGTGGGCGTGACGTTCGGCCTGGAACGCCAGTTCAACCT
Source organism: Achromobacter sp. 18P8.1.1 (assembly GCF_057799415.1). Classification (NCBI taxonomy): domain Bacteria; kingdom Pseudomonadati; phylum Pseudomonadota; class Betaproteobacteria; order Burkholderiales; family Alcaligenaceae; genus Achromobacter; species Achromobacter sp. 18P8.1.1. Next base: position 84,135 of record NZ_JBYOKH010000025.1, read on the forward strand.
GGGCACGGCCACCCGGCGCGGCACCTTCAGCCCGGATCCGTCGCGGTTGCGCTGCGCGCTCAACCAGGACAACCAGACCGCCCATTACGAAACCAATGCCGGCAGCGGCGGCTGGCTGGCATATGTGACCTACGGGCTGTACGAGGGCACGACGCTGCGCATCGACCGACCGGATTGGTTCACGATGGAAGGCTATGTGCAGGCGGGGTACTCCTGGCAGGACATGCCTGCGAAGTTCTGGTTGCGCGACAATGCGACCGGCGTGGACGGCGAGAAATCATCGGGCCGGCTCAAGCGCGACCAGGCCTTCGGCGCCGGCGAACTGCGCGTGGGCCGCAGCTACCGCATGGACGCCATCAGCGACCGCCTCGTGTTTTTCCCGTATGCCGTGGTCGGCGCCGATTGGCTGTCGAACCGGAACCGCGCCTCAGGCCTGGACATCGCCGGCACCGATTCCTACAACCTGCTGGGCAACGGCTCGTCGTGGTCCATGGGCGCCGGTCCGGGCTTCAACGTGCGCTACTGGTTCCGCGAAGACCACTACAACGCGCCGCGGTCCTACCTGGACTGGACGACGCAGTACCGTTTCAACATCGGCGGCGGGGCGGCTGACCGGGCTCGGGGCCTGTTCATCAACCTGACCCTGTCTTACTGACGACCCGCCGAACCGTACCGAACAAGGAGCCCTGTCTCATGAAAACCGCACCTCCCTACTCCGCCCGCCTGGCACTTGGCCTGTCCGCCGCGCTGATGGCCGTTGCCGCGCATGCGCAAGAGGGCTCGTCCATCGTGATCCAGGGCAAGGACAACTGGCTGTTTCCGGGCTGGGGCAGCCTCACGCAGGTCGACACGCGCGGCATCGATGCCTCGACCCAGTTGGTGCGCGAAACCCGCGATGCGCTGGCGGCCAAGGGCATTCAACTGGAAGTGCTGGTGCTGCCGGACAAGACCCTGTTCTATCAGGACAAGCTGCCCGACGGCAAATCTCTCAGCGCCGATGTGAAAAAGCGCTATCAAACCATCCAGGAAAAACTCAAGCAGGCCGGCGTGGCGACCTTCGATGACGAGGCCGTGCTCAAGCGCGTGAAGGACGGCGGCCAGGACGTCTTCTACCGCACCGATCAGCACTGGACGCAGGCCGCCGCCGATGCCACAGCGGAAGCCCTGGCGCAACGCATCAAGCAAGACGTGAAGACACTGGCGGGCAAACCCGGCACCGGCATGCCGCTGGGCAGCGTGGTCAATGAACGCCGCTATGGCGATCTGGCCGAACTGTTCCTGACGCCGGACCAGCGCAAGCAGGCCGGCCGCGAGACATTCACCGTGCGCCGCCAGGCCGAGAACCAGAGCCTGCTGGACGATGCGCCCGCCCCCGTGCATGTCACCGGCCACAGCATGGTGCAGCCGTATTTCGGCTTTCCGCAAAAGCTGTCCAACGTGCTGGACCGCCCGGTTTCCGTGAACTGGAAGCCCGGCAACGTCGGGCACTGGGTCATGCTGCTGGAATACCTGGAGTCGCCCGCCTTCAAGCAGAACAAGCCGCAGGTACTGGTCTGGCAGATGTTCGAGCCGACCTACGCACAGGGGCCAGAGGCCAAGGGCTTGTGGGACAACGCGTCCATCATGGGCGCCGACACCTGGCGCAGCCGCATGAAGGCCGCCGTTGGCCAGTAACGCCATGGCGCCTTCCGATCCACCCGCCGCGCCCAGCCATCGGGCAAGCGCCTGCGTGGTCGCCCTGCTGCTGGCGATCGGGCTGGGCTGGGGCGCCTGGTGCCTGGTCGAGGCCAAGATCAGCCCGGCGCAGGTATCGCCGTCCGCCTGGGTCGACGGATCGGCGGGCAGCGTGCTGAACAAGGCCCTGCATATGCCCCGGCAGGCGGATGTGGACACCTGGAACGCTTCGGTGCGCTACCGCATGCTGGGCGACCTGGGGGACCAGGTGGCGATGGGTTGCCCGCAGTGGCTGTTCTACCGCGACGGCTTGCGTCCGCCGCCGGGCGTCCATGTGTTCAACGACCGCCTGCGCCTGATGCGGCATTGGGTGGAGGAACTGCGCCAGAAGCAGGTGCAGGTGCTGGTCGTTGCCGTGCCCGACAAATCCCGCGTCGAGGCCGACCGGCTTTGCGGCCTGCCGGTATCGCTTCCGATGCGCCAGACGCTGGATGCCTGGCAGGACGCCCTGCGGGCGCAAGGGGTGCCTTTCGTGGACCTGCGCGACGCCCTGCAGGCCGCGCCCGCCCCCCGTTTCTTCCGCACGGACGTGCACATGAACGCGCAGGGCGCGCAAGCCGCCGCCCAGCGCGTGGCCGAGGCAGCCTTGCCGCTGCTGCAAGGCCGGGGCACGCAAGCCTTCAAGACGGACGCGCCGGCCCCGCCCGCACCGCGGATGGGCGACCTGATCGTGCTGTCGGGACTGGAGCACGCGCGGCCAGGCTGGCGGCCCGAGCTGGAAGTCGTGTCGGAACAGAAGATCGAACCCGTGCGCTCCGGCGGACTGCTGGACGAGGCGCCACCGGTGGAAGTCCTGCTGGCGGGCACTTCGAACGGGCGCCGCAGCCAGTTCGCGGAACGACTGGGCATGGGCCTCGGCCGCGAGGTCTGGAACCTGAGCCTGGACGGCGGGCAGTTCTCGGGCGCCTTGCAGATCGCGATGAAGCAGCGCGACCAATGGCCCAAGAGCCTGAAGGTGCTGATCTGGGAATTCTCGGAAAACGCCTTGTCCCTGCCGTTGACCCCGGAAGAAAAGGCCGTGCTGGCCGGCCTGCCGTAGCGAACCAAGATGCTATTTAACTCCTACCTGTTCCTGCTGATCTTCCTGCCGGTCACACTCGCCGTCTATTACGCGCTGGGGCCGCTGAACGTGCGCCTGGCGGCGTTGTGGCTGTGCCTGACCTCGCTGGTCTTCTACGGCTGGTGGAACCCGCAGTTCGTGGCGCTCCTGGCGGGGTCCATCGCGTTCAACTACGTGATCAGCCAACTGATCCTGCACTACGCCGGACGCCCTCGGCTGCAAGGGCTGATCGTCGGCCTGGGCGTGGGCGCCGACCTGGTACTGCTGTTCCATTACAAGTACTTCGCGACGCTGCTGAACTTCCTGACCGACCTGGGCATGACCAGCACCACGATGGACGACATCATCCTGCCGCTGGGGATTTCGTTCTTCACGTTCACGCAGATCGGCTACCTGCTGGATTGCAAGGCCGGCGTGGTGAAGGAACGCAGCCTGCTCAGCTATGTGCTGTTCGTCACGTTCTTTCCGCACCTGATCGCTGGCCCCATCCTGCATCACAAGGAAATGATGCCGCAGTTCGCGCAACCCGAGAACTACCGCTTCAAGGCCGAAAACCTGTCGGTCGGCGCGATGCTGTTCGTGATCGGGCTGGCCAAGAAGGTGCTGCTGGCCGACGGCATCGCGCCCTATGCGGACGCCGGCTTCGCGGCGCCGGGCGAGCTGATGTTCTGGGGCTCCTGGGGCGCCAGCATCTGCTACGCGCTGCAGCTGTACTTCGACTTTTCAGGCTACTCGGACATGGCGCTGGGCCTGGCCAAGATGTTCGGCATCCGCTTCCCGCTGAACTTCAACTCGCCTTACAAGGCCAGCAGCATCATCGATTTCTGGGCACGCTGGCACATGACGCTGACCCGCTACATCACCGCCTACCTGTACTACCCCGTGGCGATGGCAGTATCGAAGTGGCGCACGGACCGCAACCTGCCGGTGGGCTCCGCCGGCATCAGCACGCCGGGCGGATTCGTCAGCAGCATCGTGTTCCCCACGCTCTTCACGATGACGCTGGCGGGGGTGTGGCACGGCGCGGGCCTGCAGTTCATCGTCTTCGGGCTGCTGCACGCCATGTACCTGTCGGTGAACCATGCCTGGCGGATTTTCGTCGTCGGCCGCAAGCCGGCCGCCGCGCGCAAGGTGGGCGGAATCAAGCGCGCCCTGTGCATTCTGCTGACCTTCGTGGCGGTGCTGGTGGCGCAGGCGTTCTTCCGCGCCCATGGCGTGGGCGACGCGATGCTGCTGATGCAGGGCATGGTCGGCTTGCGCGGCATGGAAGCACTGGACCTGTCCGCGCATGTGGCCGGCCTGGCCTGGGGCGACGCCTGGCGCGTCGTGGTGGGGCATCACCTGCAGCTGGTCTACGCGGTCGTGCTGCTGGGCATCGCCTGGTTCACGCCCAATGCGCACCAGATCCTGGGCCGCTATTCGCCCGCGCTCTTCAAGACACAGGAAGCGCCCAGCGCCTTCATGCGGTGGCGCCCCAACGCGGCCTGGCTGGTCGCGATGCTGGCGCTGCTGTTCCTTTGCCTGGTAAACCTGCACAAGGTAACCCGGTTCCTCTATTTCCAATTCTGACCGCGACGCGGTCCAGGAGCATCATATGGACATCAAGACGATCGAGACCAAGGTCTCGGACATCATCGAAAGCATCATCCTGACCAAGGTCGACCCCGACACGCTGCTGATCGACTCCGGCCTGGTGGATTCGTTGGCCGCCGTCGACCTGGCGCTGGCCGTGGAACGCGAGTTCGGCTGCAAGATTCCGCCGACCGAAATCGACGTGCATCTGGAGTCGGTGCACACGCTTGCCGCATTCATCGCGGAGAACGCCCGCGCTTGACCCACAGGCGAGCAGCCCGGAGGACTGGACCATGCGTTTCGATTTCAACGCTTACGACTTTGCCGACACGGAGTCAGGCGCCGACGCCGTGGCAGTGGTCGACGCGCAAGGCGCGACGACCTGGGGCGAGCTGAAGGCCGCCACCCAAGCCTGGGAAGCGAACGCTCGCCGGGCCGGCGCCACTGCGGGCGTGCCGCTCACGATTTCGGGCCACAAGGAAACCGCCTTCCTCGTGGCCATCCTGGGCTGCCTGCGGCTGGGCGTGCCCTTCGTGCCGGTAGACGTCATCAACCCGCCGGAACGCATCGCGCGCATCGGCGAACTGGTGCGCGCCGGCCTGCGCTACGACGCCCAGGCCAAGGTCTTCCTGCCCGGCTGCGACGCCCCCGCGCCGCTGGCCGAGGCGGGGCTGGCCTACATCATGTTCACTTCGGGCAGCACGGGCGATCCCAAGGGCGTGCAGATCGGACGCGAAAGCGTCACGCTCTTTGCCGGCTGGATCCGGGACTGCCTGAACCTGGGGGCGGCGCCCGCCTTCATGGACCAGATGCTGTTCAGCTTCGACTTTTCGCTGTTCAACTGGGTGGGCGCGCTGGAACTGGGCGGCACCTGCGTGCTCTGCCCGCGCGAGACCATCGCCGAGCGCGACGCCTTCATCCGGTACCTGGCCGACACCCGTATCAATGTCTGGGCCTCGACGCCGTCGTTCGTGCGTCAACAACTGTTCAATCCGGACTTCAACCACGCCCATCTACCCGACCTGCGCGTCTTCGTGTTCGGCGCGGAATCGCTGACGCCGCCGATGGCCGAAGAACTCTGGCAGCGCTTTCCCCAGGTCCGCATCATCAATTCGTACGGCCCGACGGAAGCCACTTGCTCCACGACCTGGGTCGAGATCGATCCGGCTTTGCGCGCCGCGGCGCCCAACCCCTTTCCCATCGGCCGCGCCAAGCCCTATGCGGACGTCTTCATCGAAAACGGCGAAATCAGCATCTCGGGCGACCATGTCATGCGCGGCTATCTGAACCGCCCTGACCTGAACGCCTCGCGCATGTTCACGCGCAACGGCAAGCGCGGCTACCGCAGCGGCGACCTGGGCGAGATCGACGCGCAAGGACTGGTCACTTTCCGCGGCCGCGTCGACGATCAGATCAAACTGCACGGCTACCGCATCGAACTCGCCGAGATCGATGCCGCGCTGGCCACCCTGCCCGGCGCGCGCGCGGGCGCCACCGTCGCCTTGCGCCGCCCGGACGGCGCGATCGTCCGCCTGATCGGCTTTGTCGAGCCCGCGCTGGCGGGCCCCGAAGGCCTGCAACCGCTGCCGCCCGAACTGCAGGATTGGAAGGCCGTGCTGGCGCGCCGCCTGCCGCCCTACATGATCCCGTCCGAGCTGGTCGCCTGCCACCGCTTCCCCACGACCAGCACGGACAAGGCGGACCGCAAGCAGCTCCAGCGCCTGTACCTGGACGCCCGCCTCAGCAAAAAACCGGAGTCCTGAACCATGCCCCACCCTTTCCGCAATGCGGCGCTTGCCCTCGCGCTGGCCACGCTGGCCGGCAACGCGGCAGCCGAAGGCGCCTTCGCGCAGCTGTACGCTGCGCGCCCGCCCGCCGGCTCCTCATTCGTGCGCATCGTGAACCCGGACGCCGTCCCGTTGCGCGTGCAGATCGCCAACGGACCGGCGCAGGAACCCGGCGCCACCAAGCCCGCCACGACCTACGCGATCGTCCGCGGCAACCAGCCCTTCAACGTGCTGGTGGACGGCAAGCCCGCAGCCAGCCTGCAAGTGCCCCCCGACACCTTCAGCACGCTGATCCCCCAGCGCAGCGACGGCAAGCTGACATTTGCCGTCATCGACGACAGCAACGGCACGCAGGATGCGCTGAAGGCGGAACTGCGCTTCTACAATCTGGCGGCCGATTGTGCTGCCGGCCAACTGGGCGTGAGCCCGTCCGGGCCAGCACTGTTCCAGGACGTAAA
>NZ_JBYOKH010000026.1:0-89827 GCF_057799415.1 Achromobacter sp. 18P8.1.1
TGGGCGACGCCCAGCCGCCCGCCAGCCTGCAGTGCGCCGGCGCATTGCTGCAGGCGCTGCGGCAGACCTATCCCGACGATTTGGGGCGCTGGTTTCCGCTGGTGCCCGAACAGGCGCCGGTGCGCGCCCGCGACGTGTCACGCGAATTGGGGCTGGACTTGTCGGACTTGCGGGTGCTGTACCGGGCGTTGCGGGTGACCTGGCTGGCCGAACTGGTGTTTGGCGGCCGCGAGCAGGCGCGCCAGTGGCTGTGCAGCCCCAAGCGGCGCCTGCTTGGGCGGGTCCCCTTGTCGCTATGCCAGCATGGGCGGCACGCCGGGATGATCGAACAATGGCTCGTCAATATTGATGAAGGAAACGGTCCATGATTGCGCTGTGGCGCTTGAGCAATAGCCAGGACCTGCAGCCGCGGGCCCGGCCTGCGGGCCGCTGGCATGGCGCCGGCGCGCCGGTGGTGGTGCTGGACGCGAACCCGGCAGCGGCCGTGTTCGCGCGGCTGGCCTTGTCTGAGGTGGGGCATCCGCGGGCGTTGCCCAGCCACTATTTCCTGTTGGAGGTGATGGCGCCGGACCATGCCGTCAGCGATGCCGACCCGCCCCTGCACTGGGAGACCGACCTGCCCGTGACCCGGGCGGTCGGCAATGCCTGGCTGGCGCGCGGCGACACCTTGCTGCTGCGGGTGCCGTCGCCGGCGGGCGGCTTCCAATACCTGCTGAATGCCGCCCATCCGCAACTGGCGCAATGCCAGATCGTGTCGTCGGCGGCGTATCCCTATGCGCCGCATCTGGCGGGTATTGCGGACGCGGTGATGGATGGGGCGGGGTGGCTGGTGGCGGCGGGCCGAGAGGGCGGACGGGACAGCGGACGGGACTAGGGCCGGTTATGGCCCTAGAATGAGGCACAGCCGGCGCTGCGCCGGCTGGCAACTTGTTCCCGTCAGGAGCCCGCCGTATGACCGCAATCTCCGCTGCCCCCGCGCCGGGCGCAGCGTTGCCCGCCTACACCGCGCAGGTGGACATCGTTTCCATCCAGTCCCAAGTCGTCTATGGCTACGTCGGCAACAACGCCGCCATGCCGATCTTCCGCCGCGCGGGCCTGCGGGCCATCGCGGTGCCCACCGTCATCTTGAGCAACACGCCGCATTACCCCACGCTGCATGGGGGCGCGGTGCCGCTGGATTGGTTCGAAGGCCTGTTGAAGGGGCTGGACGAGCGCGGGGTGACCAAGGTGGCGCGCGCCGTCGTCTGCGGCTACCTGGGCCAGCCGGGGCAAGCCGATTTGCTGGCGCGCTGGCTGCCGACGGTGCGCGCGGCGCGCCCGGACCTGCGCGTGCATATCGACCCTGTGATGGGCGACCGCAACGACGGCCTGTATGTGGACGCCGGCCTGGTCGCGCAATACCGCGATTTGCTGGTGCCGCTGGCCGACGGCATGACGCCGAACCACTTCGAACTGGAACTGCTGGTGGGCCGCCCCCTGGCGTCGATCGACGACGTGGTGGAGGCCGCTCGTGAATTGATCGCGCAAGGGCCTGAATGGATCGTCGTGACCAGCGCTGCCCCGATGGCAGCCGCCCCCGGCACCTTGCAGCTGGCGGTGGTGACGGGGGACAAGGTCAGCGTGGTAACCCACCCCGAGATCGCCATCCCGCCGTCCGTGCATGGCACGGGCGACGTGTTCATGGCCAGCCTGACGGCCAGGCTGCTGACCGGGCAGGACCTGCCCGAAGCGGCGCGCGAGGCCGCAGCCCAGGTGACGGCAACGCTGGAGCGCACGCGCGAACTGGCCTGGGAAGAGCTGGCGGTGGAAGACTAGGGCCAGGCCCCAGATGGGGCCTCTCCCATCAGTACGTCTTGTACGGCAGGAACTTGCCGCTCATCACGATCTGCACGCGGTCGCCCTTGGGGTCGGCCTCGCGCGACAGGTCCATCTTGAAGTCGATGGCGCTCATGATGCCGTCGCCGAACTCTTCATTGATCAGCGCCTTGAACGTGGTGCCGTAGACGCTGATCAGTTCATAGAAGCGGTAGATCAGCGGATCCGTCGGCACCGACGTCGGCAGGGACCCCTTGTAGGGCACCACTTGCAGTTGCACCACGGCATCGGCGGGCAGGTCCAGCACGCGCGCGGCGGCCAGGGCCTGTTCCTCGGTCAGCGTCATCTGGCCCAGCAGCGCGGCCGTGGTCCATTCTTTGCTCTGGCCGACGGCTTCGGCGATGGCGGTCCACGTCAGCTTCTTTTCCAGCTTGCGGGTGACGATCAGTTCGGTGACTTCAGCGCGGGACATCATGATGGGATTCACTCCTTGTGGGATGCCTTGTCGACCAGGAAGTCGACGAGATGGTTGCGGATTTCGTAGTAGCGGGGCTCGTGGTGCAGGCTGGCCCGGGTCCGGTCGCGCGGCAGGTCCACGCTGACGGATTCGGCGATGCGGGCATAGGGGCCCGCGCTCATCAGCAGGATGCGGTCCGACAGCAGGATCGCTTCGTCCACGTCGTGCGTGATCATGAATACGGTCTGGCGGGTTTCCTGGACAATGCCGCGCAGCTCATCCTGGATGGTGCCGCGGGTCAGCGCGTCCAGCGCGCCGAAGGGCTCGTCCAGCAGCAGCATCTTAGGCTGGATCGCAAAGGCGCGGGCAATGCCCACGCGCTGCTTCATGCCGCCCGACAGCTCGCAGGGCTTCTTGCCGGCGGCTTGCGCCAGACCCACCATGTCCAGATAGCGCAGGCTGTGTTCGCGCACCTGGTCGCGGTCGTAGGCCGGCCAGCGCGACCGCACGCCGAATTCCACGTTTTGCAGCGCGGTCAGCCACGGCAGCAGCGCGTGCGCCTGGAACACCACGCCGCGTTCCAGCGACGGTCCGGCGATCTGGCGGCCGTCCATGATGACGATGCCCTCGTTGGTGTCGTCGATACCGGCCAGCACATTCAGGATGGTCGTCTTGCCGCAGCCGGAATGGCCGATCACGCAGACGAACTGGCCCTGTTCGATCGTGAAATCGATGTTCTCGAAGACGGGCGGCTGGGGCTGCCCGTTGCGTCCCGGGTAGCGTTTTCCCAGGCCTTGTACTTGCAGGAAAGCTTGGCTCATGGCGTCATTCCCGATAGCTGACCAGCCGTGCGGCGCGCGCCAGCAGGGTATCCAGCAGCATGCCGATCAGGCCGATGAAGAAGATGGCGCAGATGATGTTCGCGATGGACAGGTTGTTCCATTCGTTCCAGACGAAGTAGCCGATGCCGGTGCCGCCGATCAGCATTTCGGCGGCCACGATGACCAGCCAGGCGATGCCCACCGAAATGCGCATGCCGGTCATGATGGTGGGCGCGGCGGCGGGCAGGATCACCTGCAGGGCGGTGCGCAGGCGCGACACCTCCAGCGTGCGCGCCACGTTCAGCCAGTCCTGCCGCACGGCGCCCACGCCGAAGGCGGTGTTCACCAGCATGGGCCACAGCGAGCAGATGAAGATGACGAAGATGGCGGACGTGTCGGCGTCCTTGATGGTGTAGAGCGCCAGCGGCATCCACGCCAGCGGCGAGATCGGCTTGAGCACCTGGATGAACGGATCGAAGGCGCGGTAGACGGTCTTGGACATGCCGATCAGGAATCCCAGCGGAATGGCGGCCAGCGCCGCCAGGCCAAAGCCCGTCAACACGCGCGCCACCGAATAGGCCAGTTGTACGCCGATGCCCTTGTCGTTGGGGCCGCGGTCGTAGAACGGATCTTTCAGGTGCTGCCACAGTTGCGCGCCGACGTCGGCGGGGCCGGGGAAGGGTGTCTTCGACCCGCTGGCCGCGGCATTGCCGACCAGCGCGGCGTAGGCCGGGTCCACCGTCGCGCCCCCCGTGTTGGTGCGTGTGGCAACGTGCCACAGCAGCAGAAAAGCCAGGAACAGGGCGACGGACAGGAACGTCGCCCGCCAGTGTTGCACGGACCGCATCAGGTCCTCCGGATCTTGAAGCCGGCCAGATAGGCCTCGGGTTGGGCGGGGTCGAAGGGTTTGCCCATGACGCTGAAGGTCTTGGCCGTTTCGGCGGGCGGGGTCAGGCCGGATTCGCGCATCAGGCGCAAGGCGTCGGTCGCCAGGAAGACCTCGCTGGCCACCTTCTGGTAGTCCACGTCGCCCTTGATCTGGCCCCAGCGCTTCATCTGCGTGAGGATCCATACGGCGAAAGACTGCCAGGGCATGGGATCGAAGTCGATGCGGTTGGGATCGGTCAGCACCTTGCCCAGCCCGTCGGCGTAAGTGCCGGTCAACACCTGCTCCACCACGGTCACCGGCTGGTTCAGGTAGTTGGGCGCCGCGATGGCGGTGGCGATTTCCTTGCGGTGCGCCGGGTTGCGGGCGTAGGCGGTGGCTTCGATGATGGCCTTCAGCAATGCCTGGTAGGTATTGGGCATCGTCGTCACGAATTCCTTGCTGGCCGAGAAGGCGCAGCAGGGATGGCCGTCGCAGATCGCCTTGGACAGCGTGTGGATGAAGCCCACGCCGTCATAGACCGCGCGCTGGTTGACGGGGTCGGGCGCCAGGAAGCCGTCGATGTTGTCGGCGCGCAGGTTGGCCACCATTTCAGGCGGCGGCACGGAACGGATCTGCACGTCGGTGTCGGGGTCCAGTCCGTGTTCGGCCAGGTAGTAGCGCAACAGGTAGTTGTGCATGGAATAGTCGAACGGCACGGCGAACTTGAAGCCTTTCCAGTCCTTAGGATCGCGCCGGTCCTTGTGCTTCATCGACAAGGTGATGGCCTGGCCGTTGATGTTCTCGACGGCAGGCATCGTCCACGGCACGGCGCGGCTGGCGCCCACGCCCATCGAGATCGCCAGCGGCATCGGCGACAGCATGTGCGCGGCGTCGTATTCGCCCGACATGGCCTTGTCGCGGATCAGCGCCCAGCCGGCCGTCTTCACCACTTCCACATCCAGCCCCTGCTTGGCATAGAAGCCCATGGGGTGCGCCATGATGATGGGTGTGGCGCAGGTGATGGGGATGAAGCCGACTTTCAGCTTCTGCTTTTCCAGCGGGCCGGCGGATTGCGCGAAGGCTTCGCGGGCGGCAGCCAGCGGGAAGATCGACGCGATGGCCGCCATTGCCGTGCTGCTGCCCACCGCGCGCAGGAAGCGGCGGCGCAGCGCATCCTGCGGGAAAAGGGCGCGCATCACCGCCTGTTCGACGGCGGTATCCGTGGCGGATTGCCGAGCGGCTTCGTGTTCAGCCTGCGAGGCGTGGCGGCCGCAACCGCAGGCAAGGCGGGTGTCGGCGTCGAACGGATTGCTGAATAGGGACATGGGATGGCTCCGGCCAGACTGGGTTGGAGCCATCATGGGGCCGGCCGCGCAGGGCCGGTATCCCGGGTTCGACGATATGCATGTAGTGCCTTTACTACGCGGTGCGGGCCGTGCGCCGTGCTGGTGCGCGGGCGACTACGGCGCACCCAGCTGGTGCGTGTTGGCGTAGGCCACCAGCTCCACCAGCGTGCGCACGCCGAGTTTTTCGAAGATGCGGCTACGGTAGGTGGAAATGGTGTTGACCGACAGCGCCAGCTGTTCGCCGATGGCCGATACCGAACGGCCGGCCACCAGCAGTTGCAATACCTGGAATTCCCGGTTGGACAGCAGCTCGTGCGGCAGGCGTGAGCTGTCCTGGCGGACGGTCTGGGCCAGCAGTTCGGCCACGGCGGGGGTGACGTACATCTTGCCGGCCGCGGCGTTGACCAGGGCGGCCAGCAGTTCGTCGGGGTCGCAGCCTTTGTTCAGATAGGCGTGGGCGCCGGTACGCAGCGCGCGCACGGCGAACTGCGTTTCGGGGTAGACGGACAGCATCACGACGCCCAGCGCAGGGTAGTCGGCGCGCACGGTCTTCAGCACGTCCAGGCCGTCGCGTTCACCCAGCGCCACGTCCAGCACCATGGCGTCGTAGCGGGCCTGGCGCAGGGCGCGCAAGGCGGACGGCGCGTCGGCGGCTTCGTGCACGAGGGCGACGCGGGGATCCTCTTCCAGGATGCGCGCCAGGCCGCGGCGGATGATCAGGTGGTCATCGACGATAAGCAGGTTCAGGGCCATATTGCGTGTCAGGGTGGGTTAAGGCGCAGGCGGGCGCGCATGCCGGCGCCAGGCGCGCTGTCCAGCGCGAGGTCGCCGCCGATGCCGCGGGCGCGCTCACGCATGCCGAGGATGCCGAAAGTGCGAGGCGTTTCGGGCAGCTGCATGCCGATGCCGTCGTCTTCCACGGTCAGCAGCAGGCCGTCTTCGCTCCAGGCGGCGCTGACGCTGACGCTGCGGGCGCGGGCATGACGCTGCACGTTGGTCAGCAGTTCCTGGACGATGCGGTAGACGGCGATTTCGGCGTTGCGGTCCAGGCGCCGCCGTTCGGTGTCGGGCGGGCACAGGTAGCGGCATTGCAGGCCCGTGCGGGCCTGCAGATCCTGCAGCAGCGTTTCCAGCGCGGCCCACAGGCCCAGGTGGTCCAGGACGACGGGGCGCAGGTCGCTGAGGATGCGGCGAGTGGCGCCCATGGCGGTTTGGGTGACTTCCAGCATGCGATCGACGTGGGTCTGCAGCGCGGGCGTGGCGCCCAGTTGGCGGCGCAGCCAGTTCAGGTCCAGCTGCAGGGCGGTGAATGACGCGCCCAAGTCGTCGTGGATGTTGCGGGCGATGTGGGCGCGCTCTTCTTCGCGCAGGCTGGACAGGTGTGACGACAGGCGGCGTAGCGAGTCGTGGGCGTCGCTGAGTTCAGCGGTGCGTTCGCCGACGCGGCGTTCCAGTTCGCGTTCGATGCGCTTGCGGTCGGTGATGTCGGAGAAGGTGACGACGGCGCCGACGACTTCCTGGTCGTTGAGGATGGGGTAGGAGGCGTATTGGGCGTCGAAGCAGGACCCGTCGCGGCGCCAGAGCACTTCGTCATCGACGCGTTCGCCGCGGCCTTCGCGGAACGCCCGGAAGATGCGGCAGTCGTGGACGGGCATCAGGGCGCGGTTGGCGTGGGAGTGATGGATCAGGTAGTGCATGTTGCGGCCAACGACTTCATCGGGCGTGTAGCCGAGCATGGCGGCGCCGGGGCCGTTGATGAAGATGCAGCGGCCGCGCAGGTCGATGCCGTAGATGCCTTCGCCGGCGGATTCCAGCAGCAGTTCCAATTGCCGACGCCAGGCGGCGTGGTGCGAGAGGTGGTTCAGGTCGGCGAACATGACTGTGTGTCTTTCCGGGGGTGATGCCCCGGCCCCTTGCGAGTTTTTTCGCGTGCTTTTTTTTGGTTTTCGGGGGAGTTTACGCTTACGTTCGCTGCGTGGTGTGTGTTTGCTGGCTGGGGGTGTTGGTTCTTTTGGCGCCCGGGGTGGCGGCGGCCTGGGGGGCGCGGGTCAACGATTGCGGTCCGGAGCCTTCGCTCCGGACTGCCCCGTCGTCATCCTCGTTGCCGCCTACGGCGGCTGCCTTCGGATTCCCTCGGGCTTATCGACTCCCCGCGCCCCCCAGGCCGCCGCCACCCCGGGCTCGGGAAGTTCATGCTCGAAGTCAGCGGGGTAGGGCGGAGTGCTTGGCATCCTGTTGGGGAGTCAGCGCAAGTTTGGAAGATATCGCGGGGTCGCCCATCGCCTGCCGCGCGGGCGGCGGGCGATGGGCATTTGGGCGGGGAACGTGGACGGATGCTGAACGCGTCCGGGGGGAGGGGTGGCGGACTGGGCGCCCTGAATGGGGCGTCGCCGCATTGGTGGATATGACGAACCCCGTAGGATGGGTGGAGCGCGGCATGCCCGTCACGCGCAACCCATTGCGGATCGCGCGTAACCCATCACACCCCGTCCGCCTTACGGCACCAACGACAACCCGATACGGAACTGCGATTCGTTGCGCTGGTTGTATCCAAGCAGCGTTTCGCCGTAGCCGTTGAAGTACTGCAGGTGCAAATACCCGTTCATGTTCAGCCACGTACGCTGCAGCGGCCATGCGAAGTCCAGCTGGGTCGTGCGGCGTTTCTGGTCGCCCTGGCGGTACATCGCCGACACGACGGCGCCGTTGTCTTGCGCCCAGCGCAGTTGCCAGTCGACGCGGCCGGCGTAGTCGGCGTAGTCGCGATTTTCGTCGGCGACGGCGAAGTAGGCTTTGACCTTGGGGGCGAAGGTCAGGGTGCTGCCGCCGTCGAAGCGGTAGTGGAAGCGCGGCTCGATGTAGCCGTCGTTGACGGAGCGGGAGTCTTCGCCGTCCTTGCCGTTGGAGTTGTGTTCGACGCCGGTGTTCATGCCGAAGCGCCAGTTCTGGTTGGCGGACTGCCAGATGTTGTCCGACAGCCAGAAGGCGCTGGGGTTGAAGGTGGTGTCGATGAAGGGCATGGAGTCGCCCTGCAGGTCCCACAGCGAGGTCTGGGTGTAGGCCAGGTAGAAGTTCTCGCCCCACGTCGCCGGGCGGTCGCCGCTGGGGCTGAAGAGGCGGTACTTGGCGCTGATCTGGAAGCGGGCGGTGGTTTGGCCGCGGGTGCCGATGTCGAAGTAGACGGGCTTGTATTCCGAGATCGAACTGCGGAACCGGTCGAACGCTGTTTGTTGCGCGACGGTGGGGATCACTGCGGCGCTGGGCGCGGGGCCGCCTTCGGGCGAGGCGCCGACGGCGGTGACGGCGGCAGGCGGCACGGGTTGGCCGCTGCGGGCATCCACCACGGGACCTTGCGCGGGCGTGCTGGCCAGCGTGCCGCTGTCGCGGCCGGTGGCGTCCAGCGCCATCATGGAGGGTTGGCCTTCGATGGAGACAGCTTGCAGGCCGCGCGCGGTGCTGGGCACGACGGCGGTCCACGCCATGCGCGCGAAATTGTTGACCGGCACGCTATAGCTGGCGCGGTCGCCGGCCAGTTTGGCCAGGCTACGCACGATCTGGCCGTCCTGGCTGCGCCATTGCAGCACGAGCTCCGGCGGCGCTTCCCAGTTGGCGCGCGCGCTGCCTTCATTGAAGTACACCGCTTCGATGGTGACGGTCTCGCCAGGGGCGGCGGACGGGCGGTCCAGGCGGTACGACACGCCGGCGGCGGCTGAGCCTGCGGCGCCCAAGGCGACGATGGCCGTCAGGGTGCGCAGGGAGAATGAGGGGGCGGTGAGACGTCGTGGGGACATGGGCGCAATGTGTTTTTCTTGTGACGAGGCAATGTAGCATCGCGCGCCGAAACTGTTTGTAAGGCAGGCTTATCGGATGTAGAGGGTGTAATAAACGAGTGTTAATCAGAAGGTGATGGCATGGCATGCGGCGCGGGCATCCCGCCATCCGCCGTGCATGCAACAAGGCCCCGCGCATTGTCGACAATGCGCGGGGCCTTGTATTTCAAGCCTTGCGGGGCTTATTCGCCGAACTTGATGCCCTGCGCCAGCGGCAGGTTGCGCGAATAGTTGATGGTGTTGGTCGCGCGGCGCATGTAGTTGCGCCAGGCGTCGGAACCCGATTCGCGGCCGCCGCCCGTCTCTTTTTCGCCACCGAAGGCGCCGCCGATTTCCGCGCCGGAGGTGCCGATGTTGACGTTGGCGATGCCGCAGTCCGAGCCCGATGCCGACAGGAAGGTCTCCGCTTCGCGCAGGTCATTGGTGAAAATGGCCGACGACAGGCCTTGCGGCACGCCGTTCTGCAGCGCCAGCGCATCGGTGAATTCCTTGTAGCGCATCACGTACAGGATGGGCGCGAAGGTCTCGTGGCAGACGACGTCCGTCTGGCCGGGCATTTCGGCGATGGCCGGGCGCACGTACCAGGCGTTGGGGTATTCATCGGCCAGCACGCGTTCGCCGCCAGTGACCTTGCCGCCTTGCTCGCGCGCGGCCTTCAAGGCGTCTTGCATGGCGTCGAACGACACGCGGTCGATCAGCGGGCCGACCAGGTTGCCGCTGTCCAGCGGGTTGCCGATGGGGGCGCTGGCGTAGGCCTTGTGCAGGCGTTGGACCAGTGCGTCGGCGACGCTTTCATGCACGATCAGGCGGCGCGTGGTGGTGCAGCGTTGGCCGGCCGTGCCGATCGCGCCGAAGACGATGCCGCGCGCGGCCATGTCCAGGTCGGCGGTGGGGCCGACGATGATGGCGTTGTTGCCGCCCAGTTCCAGCAGCACGCGGCCGAAGCGTTGCGCCACGCGCGGGCCCACCTGGCGGCCCATGCGGGTGGAACCTGTGGCCGAGACCAGCGCCACCGTGTGCGAATCCACCAGCGCTTCGCCGACTTCACGGCCGCCGATCAGCACTTCGGACAGGCCGGCGGGCGCGTCGCCGAAGCGCTGCATCGCCTGGGCGAAGAGCGCCTGGCAGGCCAGGGCGGTCAGCGGGGTCTTTTCCGACGGCTTCCACACCACGGCATTGCCGCAGACGATGGCCAGTGCGGCGTTCCAGGACCACACGGCCACGGGGAAGTTGAAGGCGCTGATGACGCCGATGACACCCAGCGGGTGCCACGTTTCCATCATGCGGTGGCCGGGGCGCTCGGACGCGATGGTCAGGCCATACAGCTGGCGCGACAGGCCGACGGCGAAGTCGCAGATGTCGATCATTTCCTGCACTTCGCCTTCGCCTTCCGCCACGATCTTGCCGGCTTCCAGGCTGACCAATCGGCCCAGCGCGGTCTTGTTCTCGCGCAGCGTTTCGCCCAGCAGGCGGATCAGTTCCCCCCGGCGCGGCGCCGGCACGTCACGCCAGGCCAGGCTGGCCTGACGCGCACGGGTGATGGCCGAATGGGCTTGCGCCACCGTGTGTTCGTGCACCTGGGCCAGTTCGGCGCCGTCGATCGGGCTGCGTGCGGTCAGCGTGCCGCCGGTAAGCGCGGCCGCGTTCAGGCCGAGCGCGCGCAGGATGTCTTGGGGGGTGTCCATGCCGGTTCCTTGGATTGCCAGCGAAGCCCATGTCTTCGCTTAAGGGTTATGCCTAAGTGGCGATTCTGGAAAAAAATTTACTATACGAAACTCCAGCGTGAATTGCGAAACTTTTTTTTCTTAACCGGCTTTAGCGCCGCTTCCCTCGAGAGGCCGCCCCGGGGCCGGTTTGGAAAACCTCTTTCGGGGTGCATCAGTGGCAGACGCTTTACTTGATGTCCAAGCAGTCACCAAGACCTTCCAGCGCGACGGCCAGCCGCCGCATCGGGCGCTGGACGGCGTCGATTGCCAGCTGAACCGGGGCGAAGTCATGGTGGTGGTCGGGCCTTCAGGCTCCGGCAAAAGCACCTTGCTGCGCACGCTGAACGGCCTGGAAAGCATCGACAGCGGCACCATCCGGGTGGACGGCGTGTCGCTGACGGACCCCGCCACCGACGTGAACCGGTGGCGCACCGAGGTCGGCATGGTGTTCCAGCACTTCAACCTGTTCCAACACCGTACTGCGCTGGACAACGTTGCGCTACCCCAGCGCGTGGTCCGCGGGCGCAGCCGCGCCGACGCCGAACGCTATGCCCGCGACCTGCTGGGCCGTGTCGGCATGGGGGATTACGGCGAGCGCTATCCCAGCCAATTGTCCGGCGGCCAGCAGCAGCGCGTGGCGATTGCCCGCGCGCTGGCCATGGACCCCAAATTGATGCTGTTCGACGAAGCGACGTCCGCGCTCGACCCTGAAACCGTGGGCGGCATCCTGGAACTGATGCGCGGCCTGGCGCGCGACGGCATGACGATGGCTGTCGTGACGCACGAAATGGGCTTCGCGCGCGACGTCGGCGACCGGGCGCTCTTCATGGATGCGGGCCGCATCGTGGAAATGGGCACGCCCGACGAGGTGTTCTGTCATCCGAAAGAGCCGCGCACGCGCGCCTTCCTGGAAAAGATTTTGTAGTCCAAGCAAGCCGGTCCGGCTAAATCCGGGCGCTGCCGGCCTTGCGGCAACACCACATGCTTTGCCCGGAATGACAAGGTTTCATCCACCTCTAGGGGATATTGAAATGCTGAAAATCAAACAATGGCTGGGCGTGGCCAGCGTCGCCCTGGCGGCCGCCACCGTGGCGCTGCCGGCGCAAGCCGATGAACTGGGCGACATCATCAAGCGGGGCGAACTGCGCGTGGCGGTGCAGACCTCGGGGCCGCTGATGAGCTTCATGGACAAGACGGGCAATCGCACGGGCTTGGCGGTGGAAGTGGCCAAGCGCATGGCCGACGACCTGGGCGTGAAGCTCGTCCTGCAAGACTATGAATGGAAGGGCCTGTTGCCCGCGCTGCTGTCCGGCAAGGCCGACATGGTGGCAGCCGACATGACGCCCACGCCGCAGCGCGCGGCCCAGGTGCTGTTCTCGGCGCCGATGTTCTATGCCGAGACCGTGGCCGTCGTGCCCAAGGATTCCCCGTACAAGTCGTACGAGGAACTGGACAAGGCGGGTGTGAACGTCGGCGTGCTGGGCGCCAGCACCTACGCCGAAGTGGGCAAGAAGATGCTGCCCAAGGCCACCCTGAAAGAGTTCTCGGGCGGCAGCGCCCCGGTCGGCCAGGCCCTGTCCAGCGGCCGCCTGGACGCCGGCATCATGTCCATGTCCACCGCCAACCAGTTCCTGGTCGACTTCGGCAACCTGCGCGTGCTGGACGGCGTGATGGTGCGCGAACCCCTGGCCTTTGCCGTCGGCCCCAACGCTTTCCGCCTGAAGTTCTGGCTGGACAACTGGCAAACGCTGAAGACCGCGGACAACACGCTGCCCGAGCAGGTGAAGTACTGGTACTCCACCGACTGGAAGAAAGACCATTAATCACTTGGGCCTGCGCAAGGCTTCTTAGTGTCAACAGGCTCTAGCACCGCTACGGGGAGACCGGACCGCCCATGGACTGGCTGATCGATTACTACAACTGGCGCATCGTCAGCCAGTACACGGGCCAATTCGCCACCGGCCTGGCCAACACGCTGATCGCCGCGGGCGCAAGCCTTGTGCTGTCGGTGTTGGCCGGTGTGCCGCTGGCGCTCTTGCACATGTCGTCCAAAGCGGCCATCTGGCGCCCCGTGGCGGCCTACGTGCAATTCATCCGGTCTACCCCGTTGCTGGTGCAGATCTACCTGGTCTATTACGCCGTGCCCATGCTTATCCCGGGCGCCAAGGGCTGGAGCGAGATGGTGCTGGGCATCCTGGCGATGACCCTGCACCACGCCGCCTACATGAGCGAAATCATCCGCGTGGGCATCGAGTCGGTGCCGCGCGGCCAGATCGAAGGCGCCAAGGCCTGCGGCATGAACTATCAGCAGCGGCTGCGCTACGTGGTGTTGCCGCAGGCCTTCGTCAACACGCTGCCGCCCTTGCTGGGCCAGACCGCCGTGCTGATCAAGGACACCTCGCTGCTGTCGCTGATCACCGTGTTCGAACTGGTGGCAGCCGGCGTGCAGATGAATAGCGACCGCATCGTGCCCAACGAAAGCTTCCTGACCATCGCCGCGGGCTATCTGCTCATCTACGGCGTCATGCTGTTGTTGTCCCGGGGCGTGAGCCTCTGGCTGGCGGGTCCGGCCTGGAACGCGAGGTAAGCATGCTGGATTCCTATCTTTCCACCGCCGGCGTCGTGCTGCCTTTCTTGCTGAAAGGCTTCTGGGAGACGCTGAAGATCTCGTTCGTGGCCATCATCGCGGGCTCGCTGTTGGGCTTCGTGATCGGCGTGATCCGCAGCTACCGCATCCGCGGCATCCACCAGTTACTGGGCCTGTACATCCATATCCTGCGCGGTACGCCGTTCCTGGTGCAGCTCTATATCTTCTACTTCGTACTGCCCAGTTCCGGCATCGAACTTCTGCATTGGGATTCCGGTACCGCGGCCTTCGTGTCGCTGTCCGTGTACACGTCCTGCTATGTGGCGGAAATCGTCATGGGCGCCATCCAGTCCGTGCCGCGCGGTCAGACCGAAGGCGCCATGACCCTGGGCCTGCGTCCCCTGCAGATCCTGCGGCTGGTCATCCTGCCGCAGGCCATGCGCCTGATCGTGCAGCCCATGAGCGGCGTCTACGTCATGCTGATCAAAAGCACTGCCATCCTGTCGGTGGTCGGCATCACGGAGCTGACCCGGCAAGGCGAGGTGTTCATCATCACGTTCCCGGCTAAATCGCTGTTCATCTACGGCATGATCGCCGCCATCTATTTCATCTACTGCTACCCGTTGCTGCGCCTGGCCAACTGGCTGGAAAAGCGCCTGACGGGTGGTTTGCAGGGCGCAAGCCTGAACTGACACGGACCCCACCGGCATGGCCTCCGAGTACATCGACACCTATTACAAGCGCACGCTGTCAGACAGCGCGACCTACTATCCGCCGCTGGCGGGCGCCTGCAACACGGACGTCTGCGTGGTGGGCGCCGGCCTGGCCGGGCTGTCCACCGCGCTGGAACTGGCTCGCCGCGGGCGCAACGTCACCTTGCTGGAAGGCAAGCGCGTCGCGTGGGGCGCGTCGGGCCGCAACGGCGGATCGGTCTCGCCGGCGTTCTCGGCCGGCGCCGACGCCATCAAAAAGCACGTCAGCGAAGACCACTATCGGCAGCTGTACCGGCTGTCCATGGAAGGCGTGGAGATCATCCGCGACAATATCCGCAGCCTGGCCATCGCCGACGCGCACAAGGTCGACGGGCGCCTGCGCGTGGTGCGCTATGAAGCGACCGATGCGCTGAACCAGTGGTGCGATGCCCAGCGCCGCGACTTCGGCCGCGACGTGCGCTTCCTGACGCGCAGCCAGGTGCGCGAGCGCCTGGTGTCGGACGTCTACCACCAGGGTGTCGAAGACCCCGCCTCGTTCCATTTCCATCCGCTGAACTACGCGCGGGCGCTGGCCCGCGAATGCGCCCGGCTGGGCGTACGCATCCATGAAGATTCCCCGGTCATCGGCGCCGCCCTGAACGGCGCGGTCAAACACCTGCAGACCGAGCGCGGGCAGGTCGACGCCCGCACCGTCGTGCTGGCCACCGGCGGCTACACGGGCGACGTCGTGCCGGCCCTGCGCCGGGCGATGCTGCCCATCGCCACCTACATCATGTTGACCGAACCCCTGGGCGATCGGGTGCGGGAGGCCATCCGCAGCACCGCGGCCATCGGCGACGACCGCCGCGCCGGCAACTATTACCGGGTGCTGGATGGCGGGCGCATCGGCTGGGGCAGTAGAATCACCACCCGTGTCGACGACCCGCCCGATCTGGCCGAGTCCCTGCGCCGCGAATTGCTGTCCGTCTACCCCCAATTGCAGGGGCTGCGCGTCGAGACCGCATGGTCGGGGCGCATGGCCTACGCCCGGCACCTGATGCCGCAGATCGGCCTGTTGGCGCCGGACGTGTGGTATTGCACGGCGTTCGGCGGCCACGGCATGAACACCACGTCGATCGGCGGGCGCGTCGTGGCCGAAGGGATCACGGGCGACACCCAGCGCTACAAGCTGTTCGAACCCTTCGGACTGGCATGGAACGGGGGCAGCCTGGGCGCGGCAGCGGTTCAACTGACCTATTGGTCTTACCAGGCGCGCGACTGGTGGCGGGAGCGCACAACGCGGGCATGACAAGGTACACAGGATGCAAGGCAACAAACAGAGCGCATTGGCACAACGGCTGCGAGCCCTGCGCCAGGCGCGCGCTTGGACATTGAAGCAGGCAGCGGCGGCCACGGGCGTCGCCGCGTCCACGCTGTCCAAAATCGAGAACAGCCTGCTGTCGCCCACCTATGACAACCTGATCAAGATTGCCGCCGGCCTGGACCTGGACGTGGCCGAACTATTCACGGCGTCCGACGCGCACATGGGCACCGGCCGCCGCAGTCTCAGCCGCCAGGGCGAAGGGCGCCAGTACGAAACCCCGTACTACGACCACCGCCTGCTGTGCACCGCGTTGTCGCACAAGCGCATGATGCCGTTCCACACGCGGGTCAAGGCGCGCTCGTTCGACGAATTCCAGGACTGGAGCCGCCACCGCGGCGAGGAATTCGTCTACGTGCTGGAAGGCGAGGTGCAGCTGTACACCGAGTTCTATGAACCCGCGCGCCTGAAAGCCGGCGAAAGCTTCTATATAGACAGCCGCATGGGGCACCGGGTGATCAGCCTGAGCAAGGACGACGCGATCGTGCTCTGGGTGTCCACGCACGCGGATATCGAAGAAGAGTAGGGCGGCATCCGTCCCGCCCACCTTTTTCCGCAACAAGGTAAAATGCGGCGCCCGGATCTCTTCCGGGGCGCCAAAAGACTGCGCGGCAGTAGCTCAGCTGGATAGAGCACGGGCCTTCTAAGCCCGGGGTCGGGGGTTCGAGCCCCTCCTGCCGCGCCATAGGACTTCTTTAAATCAACGGCTTGGTACCAAACAATTTTTCTAAGCCGCCGTTGTAAACGCGCACTCAATTTTTCAATTGGGGCGGGCGTGGATTTTGTTAATAATCTTTATTAATAATTAGCCTGTTGTGCCGCATCGTCTGCATTTTCTTTTGCCACCAACCTTCACTTCGTGGTCAAGAAATTTTACCCATTCATGATCTTCTCGTCCTGTTTCAATGGTCCCGCAGTCACGGCATTTGCTAATTAATCTGCAATTTTCGTCCTTTCCATTATTTTTGTATTCGTGAACTACTTGTTCTTCAGTGCTTCCGCAATGTTTGCACTCTCGAATGGAATTGCAATTTGAATAGTTGATTTTTTTCCACTCGGTGTAAGAGTGTTTGTTTGTTGTCACGTAAGTATGGCAATCGGGGCATGTCTTTCCCATTGAGCATTCCGGGCCGCCGGCAGTTTTTTGCCAATCTCCTGCATGCCATCCGGTCGCACACTTGGCAGAAAGCGCAACGCTTTTTACTACGTCCCAAAAACCCATTTTTCTCTCTAATCAGAATTGAAGTTCGGTCCCGTATTCATATATGGGAAATAAGAAATATTAAAGTCAAGCCACCATCTTCATGTGCTATTGTGCTTCGATAACACAGCCACAGCCACAGCCACAGCCACTGACTCTTAAGGACTATGGGGGGCAGAGCTATAGAACTCTTCCTCAACCGGCTTTAAGCCTCAGCGCACTTAGCCGTTTTTTAATCCAAAGAAATTTTGCCAATAGCGTTCTAGTTGATTTATGTCCTCATCTGGAGATACATTGCAAATGAACGATAGTCGTATCGTCTCGCCAGCTTTAACAGCTTGCGCCATCCGTCTATGTATGGGCCTGAACTTTGTCGGTTTGCTCTTTCGATATGGCTGGCCGGTTAACAAATTAATAACATTGCGTTTGTACTGAGTGCGAGGTCGGTGCGCTCCCCCGGAGGCTTTGCCGACGTATCTACAGACAATATTTCCGTGGGAATTAAGAATTTCCCATAGATATATAAGCGCTCGAGCAGGGTCGATATTTCCAGGTGATTCCGTGAAATTCATTGGCTTTTGTGGATATTCAATCGGATGGCTAGCGGGCAATAATTCATACAAAGTATTGATCGGGTGAGGTAATGCACGCTACGGTCGAAAAATTGTGCCCCATTATGCGTGAAGCCTCGTGCCCGGTGGATCATCACCACGATCACGCTCCCGTCCAGCCTCCGCCGGTATGTCCTTTAGAAGATTGGACAGCGAAAACGACTGAGTCCAGTACGGCAAGGTTTGGAATGTCATTTCGATGGATTTGCGCGATCATCAGCGCCTTGCGAATCACATCTTCGACTTCAAGGTAAGCGTTACGGCGACCGAGATCGGCTGGGTCGAAATGCATCCTGTGGCCGATGTACGCTTTCCAGCGGGAATCCAGAGGGATGACATTATGGGCGAGGCCAGTATTTACGAGGATGTTGCGAATCTGCTTGTGGCTGATTCCATATAGTTCGTCGGCATCTAGGCTCCTGCTAAACCTCGCCGAAGTGGCAATTTCGTGATCGTTCGTGAGGCCGCGTGCTAAATCGAGGAAGACAGATAGTCCTCCCCCAGATCTTCCATTGACTAGCAGATCGTCAAGTCCTCTTGTGGTTACGAAAGCGCGTCGAGCTGCTAGGACCAGCTCCCTTTTCTTCCCCGTCATCCGGTTCAAACCTGCTGCGGCAAGTTCAGCGGCAATCCAATCCGGATTCTCGCCATTGGCAATAACGGACGGCAGATGCATAAGTGACGATTCGCCCTCGGCGAACCGACCAAGAGGGGTATCGGGGTCACTCTTTTCCTGGCTTGAGAATCCGCAAGTGATGTACTGCCGCCACAGATCAGAGAAAGTCTTTACGGGGTCGGCAAGTCGTCTAAGGCGTGCATGCGCGTTAGGTACAGCGGTAACGGGCGGCAAATTTACAAATAGCTCCGCAATTTCTTCTGCGGCAGTACTTGGAATGATCTTCGCAATTCTTTTTTTCAGTCTACTTCCTGACCTTGATGCGGGTACTGCATTTAGAATCTGGTCGCAGCGCTCCACCACGACGTCATGTCCGAGGCAAAGTGCATTTCGGCGAAGGTTATGTACTTCAGGCTTAGACAAGCTTCGAATACGTTCGATCGGCCAATTGTCAAACTGAGCAGTCAAGAGCCCTCCCTTTGTCGCAGAAATATGTCAAAAGCTACTGATGTTTTCAATATGATATCAAATACTTCTTCGTGGGGCGAGAGGCATGTATTTAGGAGACCATTACTCGGTCGTGGGTTGCACAGGGAGCAATTTGAACTGTCCAATTCGGGGGGAGGTCAGGAGGCATCGTCCCTATCGCAGCTTGGTATGTCCGTTCGGATAGCACACGTACCTCCCCGTCTAAACCGCATTGCCAGAGTCGTCATTGATCGGAGGCAACTCTGGAGCACTCGTAAGTGGACTACGCTCCTTTCCTCCCGACGGCGACTCCCGTCAAGTAGTTAGCTTTTCAATCTGCTAGCGTGGTGATTCGGCCGGTTCATTCTTGAGCGAATTGCTCTACATTGAGTTCGAGTTCGATGATGAAATCGGTGCAATCCGTTATGCCTCGATACGTCCACTTCACGGTGCCCTCGACATCCGTGACTGGGAGATGAACACAACCCACTGGGTAATTAAGGATGAGGATCTTTTCGATGTGCTAACTAGGGCGGGCGTGATCAGGACTAGGGTAGAGACTCCGAAAATTTATCGTTCCGATTTGCCGGCACCAAATGCGCCCCAGGAGCAGGCAGATAACGTTGGCACCTTTGTTGGGACGATACTGCGGCTGAGTGGCGCGAACAGTGAGGTCTTCTATCGCGGGCGCTCCAAACGCAAGGGCTATCTGCTCGAGCCATCCCTACTCAGAAAGGATGCGAAGGGCACACTAGCGGATCCGTGCCATTTGAGAGTGAAACCTCAATGTCTCGGTTGCGTGGCGCTCCAAGCTCGGAGCGCGTCTTAACTTCGACCCATTCAGCACTACCGCCCACTCGGGAGAGCGGGCGACGTTGATGTACAGCACCGGGAATGCCCCCCGTGCCATGGAACGAGGCTGAGCGTCGAGTGCGAATGCAGTGCGAAGGGCTGCATCCCGTAACGTGCACCTAGTTGCATGTTTATGGGAAGGGAGGAAATGCTCATATTTCAATGCATTAGGGGCGGTCTGGTGTTTCTGTGAACCCTGACGTCCTAATATAAGGGTTCGAGTCCCTCCTGCCGCGCCAAAATCTTTAGTAAATATAGGGAGTTACGGGCGATGTGCGTTCGCTAACAGGCTAATCATTAGAATAAAAATGCCTTCGTTAGAACTTTACTCTGCCGCAAGAGCCCTCACCACGCACCGGTCGTAATGCTTATGGGGTGTTGTTGGGTTGGCGTTCCTCGAGCCAAAGCCGGGGTTTTACGTTGGCGCCTTCGCGTGGACGTTACTGTACGCGACAGCAATACCCCTAATGCTTGCAGTTCCGCAAGCTGACTAGGACAAGACCCGGCGTGGCACGTCGGACTCATACGCCGGAAGTTGCAGGTTCGATCCCTTCTTGCGCAACCATTCAATGCGGGGCGTGGGTTTTCAGCCAATCGCGCAGGGCTGCATCTACTTTTGTCTGCCATCCGGAGCCGGTGGCTCGGAAGCGTTCCAGAACGTCCGGAGACAAGCGGATTGTGATGCGTTCTTTGGTGACTTCGGCCTTCGGGCGGCCCATTTTTTTCATCCGCTTGAAGTCGGCCGTGTTGAGTTCGTAGGTATCCGGGTCTGCGGTGATGCCACGGTTGATGGCCTCGTCCTCTTCCCGAGTGGGGACAATCGTCCCTTGCTTAAGCTTCGGCATAAAGGTTCACCTCTCTTGAATTTGCCTTGCGCAGGCTGATGATGCGCCGTTCTCAGCTTCCGTTATTCAGCATCTGCAATTGCATGGACGGGGTCTGGCGGGTAACCGCGGCATGCTGCGCGAAATGCTGATCGCGTTGATGGCGGAATTCATCGGCTTCGGCAAGCATCCACCCCTGCAGCGCGGCGATCTGTTCGGACGGCTGGTGCGCGGTCGCGAAGAAGTAGGATGCGGGTGACGGCGCGAAGATGCCGAACACATCGATCAACCGGCCTGCCAGCACGTCTTCGAAAACGATCGCGGCGCGTCCCATCGCGATGCCTTGCCCGGTCATGGCCGAGCCCACCGCCAATTGCGACAAGTTAAAGCGTTGGCCCAGGTGCAGGTCCGGCAACTCCACGCCGGCATGTTCCAGCCAGGTGCGCCATTCGATCAGGGCGGGTGCCCCCGCCCATGCAGAGTCGTCATGCAGCAGGAAGTTCGACCGCAGGTCTTGAGGGGTCAGGATTTCGGGGTGCGCTGCCAGGAATTCCGGACTGGCGACGGGAAAGATCCATTCATCAAGCATTGCCACGCCCTTGGCGGGCGCCGTCTGCGCGGGGGTGAAGCAAATCATGGCGTCGATGTGTTTGCCAGGAGGGTGCTTGTCGTCCAAGGGCTGCACTTCGGCCTGCACGCGTAGGGGTATGTCAGGATGGCATCGAAAAAAGTCTCCCATGCGGGGCATCAGCCAGCGCATGGCGAACGAGGGCGCGCAAATCATTTCCATCGGTGCGGTCATGCGTTCCTGGCGGATTTCACCGATGACCGTATCCATGCAGCGAAAGGCATCACTGACCACGCAATGCAATCGTTCGCCTTCCGCGGTAAGCAGGACTTCCCGGGGTAATCGCTGGAGCACGGGCACTTCAAGCCAACCTTCAAGCTGCTTGATTTGCTGGCTGACAGCACCCTGGGTGATGTGAAGTTCTTGCGCCGCACGGGTAAAGCTGCCGCAGCGCGCAACGGCCTCGAAGCAGCGCAACCAAGTCAATAGAGAGGGTGAGAAACGCGTCTTCATCATCTGCTTCGTTAGTTGGGTGCCATTCCCCAGCGTGGTGCAGGATTGGCATGAGACGGTGCGAAAAAAACCTCATCGCGGTGCAGCAAATTGTGCGTTGCCCGATCCCGGCGATTGTCTGGCCTGAGATTAGTGCCGC
The DNA here is from genome assembly GCF_057799415.1 of Achromobacter sp. 18P8.1.1. NCBI lineage: Bacteria > Pseudomonadati > Pseudomonadota > Betaproteobacteria > Burkholderiales > Alcaligenaceae > Achromobacter > Achromobacter sp. 18P8.1.1. The sequence continues at coordinate 21,293 of NZ_JBYOKH010000026.1, forward strand.
TAATGGGCTGGGCCAGTATAAGTCGTTTGTATCGTCTTCTGATCAAGGTGACTATGCAGCCATCAGCGACCACATGCAGGTCGACTTCACGGAGACGAAGATGGCACGGCACATCACGATCGGCGCGGCGCAGCTTGGCCCGATTGCCAAGGGAGAGGGCAGGGAAGCGGTGGTCAAGCGGCTGATCGCATTGCTTCGGCAAGCCAGTGCCCGCGGCTGCGAACTCGTGGTTTTTCCCGAACTGGCACTGACCACCTTCTTTCCGCGCTGGCTGATTGAACGCGGCCCCGAGCTGGACGCCTGGTACGAGGCGGAAATGCCGAATGCGCAGACGCAACCGTTGTTCGATGAGGCGCGCGCCTTAGGCATTGGCTTCTACATCGGGTATGCGGAGCTAGCCGTCGAAGACGGCAAGACGCGCCACTACAACACGTCCATTCTGGTCGGTGCGGACGGGGAAATCATTGGCAAGTACCGCAAGATCCATTTGCCCGGGCATGTGGAGCCGCAACCCGGCCGCGACTCCCAGCATCTGGAGAAGCGCTATTTTGAACCGGGAAATCTGGGTTTTCCCGTATGGGACGCCTTTGGCGGCGTGGTGGGCATGTGCTTGTGCAATGACCGGCGCTGGCCCGAAACCTATCGGGTGATGGCCCTGCAAGGCGCGGAGCTAGTCGTGCTGGGCTACAACACGCCCAATGACCACACCGGCGACGGTGCGGTGGATGGCTTGTCCAATTTCCATAACCACCTGGCCATGCAGGCAGGGGCGTATCAGAACAGCACGTGGGTCGTGGGCACGGCCAAGTGCGGCCGCGAAGAGGGGTCCCTGATGATCGGGCAGAGCGCCATCATCGCGCCCTCCGGCGAAATCGTGGCGATGGCAACGACTCTTGAAGACGAACTCGTGACCGCGCGCTGCGATCTGGACATGAGCAAGGTGTATCGCGAGACATTCTTTGATTTCGCGCGCCATCGCGAGCCACAGCACTACGGCTTGATTGTCGAGCGCAAGGGCGTGGGTCCGGCCTTGACCAAGAAAGTGGCCACTCGCGCCCATGCCCCCCTTGATGCCTGCGTGAAAGGAATGCCGGGCCTGATCGGGGCGGTGCCCATCGAGGACATCGCCAAGCAGGGATGGAACGTATTGCGCGAGGATTTGCCGCTGCCGCTGGCAGTAATCAGGCAAGACGCCTTGCATCACAACAGCGACTGGATGCGCCGGTTCCTGGAAGAGCGCGGCTCGATTTTCGCGCCCCACGGCAAGACCACGATGAGCCCCCAGCTGTTTGATCTGCAACGCCGCGATGGCGCCTGGGGCATCACGTTGGCGACCTGCCATCAGGTTCAGGTCGCACGCCAGTTCGGCGCGAAGCGGATTGTGTTGGCGAACCAGCTGGTCGGCAAGCAGTCTGTCGCGTACATCCTGCAGGCACTGCGCGACGATCCGAGCTTCGATTTCTATTGCCTGGTGGACGACGCGGCGCATGTCGAAGCCCTGGCGCAGGCCGCCCGCGAGGCCAATATCGGCAGGCCGCTGCAGGTGCTGCTTGAAGTGGGATATGCCGGCGGCCGTACCGGGTGCCGAGACGATGCGTGCGTGCAAGCGGTGATTGCCGCCTTGAAGCAAGCGTCCCCTTACCTGGCCCTGCGTGGGGTGGAAGGATTCGAGGGTTTGATCAAGCCCTTGCCCGACCAGGATGTGGAAACGCAGATCGCCGCCTTCCTTGCCCGCATGATTGCCACCGTGCAGGCGTGTGAAGCCCAGCAGGTGTTTGCCGACGGCCCGATTCTGCTGAGTGCCGGTGGCTCGTCTTTCTACGACCTGGTGACACGGCACTTTTCCCCGCTGCATTTGTCGCGCGAGCACATGGTGTTGACCCGCAGCGGCTGCTACCTGACGCACGATTCGCATCTCTACAAAGAGGCCTTCGCTCGATTGAAGGATCGCAGTCCGGATGTTGCCAGCCTGGGGCATGGCTTGCGGCCGGCGCTGGAAGTCTGGGGCTATGTGCAGTCCCGGCCAGAGTCAGGAAAGGTCATCGTCAATCTCGGAAAGCGCGATATTTCGCCCGACCATATGCCCCCCGTGATGGGGTGGTTCCGGCCGGGCACGGATACCGTACCCGCAGCTGGCGCGGCACCTTCCCCCTTGTCGCCCGGTCACGTCGCGACTGGCCTGGATGATCAGCACTGCCACATGAGCGTTCCCGTCGATTCACCCTTGCGCGTGGGCGACATGGTGTGTTTCGGCATTTCGCACCCGTGCCTGACGTTCGACAAGTGGGAGGCCATTCTGATGGTGGACGAGCGGTATGACGTGGTAGGAGCCATTCGCACTTACTTCTAAGCAGCTTTCATTCTTTTAGACCAAGGGGAAAAAAACATGGCACAAAAGCAATCGATGGCATTGCAGGCGGTACGCCTGGCGCTGACCGCCAGCGCGGTATTCGGCACGGCCGCATTGGCGCCCGTTCAGGCGCAGACCGTGACGGCAGTGATGCATGCCGCTTTGCGTTCATTGGACCCGGTGATCACCACCGGCTATATCGTCCGGAACCATGGCTACATGGTGTACGACACCCTGTTCTCTCTCGATGGGGACAACAAGATCCAGCCTCAGATGCTGGAGTCCTGGAAAGCCTCCGATGATGGCAAGACCTATACCTTCATCTTGCGAGAAGGGCTGAAGTGGCATGACGGCAAGCCGGTGACGTCGGCCGACTGCATCGCGTCGATCAAGCGTTGGGCGTCGCAGGACAAGATGGGCCAGATGATGGCGTCGATGATGTCCGGCATGGAAGCGGTCGATGACAGGACTTTTGTCATGCGCTTTTCCGAGGCCACGGATCTGGCGGTGCGCGCCTTGGCCAAGCCCAGCGCCATCCCCGCCTTCATGATGCCCGAGCGTGTCGCCAATACGCCGCCGTCGCAAGCGATCAAGGAGACCATCGGTTCGGGCCCGTTCCGCTTTGTGACCGAGGAATACAAGCCGGGCGTGCAGGTGGTCTACGTGAAGAACACGGATTATGTACCGCGCAAGGAGCCTGCAAGCGGCCTGGCGGGGGGCAAGGTCGTCAAGGTGGACAAGGTCAAATGGGTGACCATGCCGGATCAGATGACGGCGGTGAATGCGCTGATCAACAAGGAAATTGATTTCCTCGAAAAAGCGCCCTTCGATCTGTTGCCGATGCTGGAAGGCAATAAAGACATCAACGTGCACGTCCTGACCTCGCAAGGCGGGCAGTCTGAGATCCGCTTCAATTTCGAGCAACCGCCGTTCGACAACAAGCTGATTCGACAAGCCGCGGTATTGGCGGTCGACCAGAAAGAGGTGCTGCAGGCGCAGATTGGCAATCCCAAGTACTTCCAGACCTGCGCCGCCGTATTCGGCTGCGGCGGCCCCTATGAAAGCAATATCGGCGCCGAAAAACTGGTGAAGGGCGACCCCGTAAAGGCCGCGGCGTTACTGAAAGAGGCCAAGTACGACGGCACGCCGGTCGTGATATTGATGCCCTCGGACAATCCGGGCTCGGCACCCATCCTGCAGGTGGTTGCGCAATCGCTGCGCAAGGCCGGCTTCAAGGTGGATCTGCAGTCCATGGACTGGCAGACGGTGCTCAATCGTCGCGCTTCTCACGAACCGGCCGCCAAGGGGGGATGGAATATCTTCGGCACCTATACGGTGATTCCGGATATTCGGGACCCGCTTGCCTTCATGGGCGTGGCGGCGAACGGCAAGGACGCCTGGTTCGGCTGGCCGGACGTGCCGGAGATCGAAAAGCGCCGCGCACAGTTTGCACGCACGAATGACCCGGCCGTGCTCAAGCGCCTGGCCGACGAGATCCAGGAACTGGTGATCGATGAAGGCGTCATCGTGCCCCTGGGGCAGTTTTCAAACCTGTCTGCCACGGGCAAGCAAATAACAGGTGTGGTGGTGGCTCCGGTTCCCGTGTTCTGGGACCTTCAAAAAACCGGTAAGTGAGTCGGCCATGCCTGGATTTCTTTTGAAGCGCCTGTTTTCCGTCATTCCGGTATTGGTGGTGGTCGCCATCATTGTTTTTGCCATGTTGCGTCTGACGCCCGGGGACCCCGCCGCAATCATTGCCGGCGACGGGGCCACCTCGGCTCAGATAGACGAAATACGCAAGAACATGGGGCTGGATAAGTCCATCCCGGATCAGTTTTCGATTTGGGTGGGCCGACTGGCACAGGGAGATCTGGGCACCTCGTTGATTTCCGATGCGCCGGTGTCCAGTCTGATCGCCGACCGCATCGGGCCGTCCATCGCGCTGTCGCTGTCGACCATCGTCTTCACGGTGCTGGTCGCGATTCCACTGGGCATCGTGGCGGCCTGGCGGCAGGGGAAATTGGTGGATCGCGCCATCATGGCAGGTTCCGTCGTCGGATTTTCCGTGCCGGTGTTCATCATTGGCTATGTGTTGATCCTGATCTTTTCAATGCAGCTGGGCTGGTTCCCCGTGCAGGGGTATCAGCCGATGGCCGAAGGGGTGTGGCAGTTCGCGCAGCGATTGATCCTGCCGACCCTGGCCTTGAGCACGGTGTATGTCGCCCTGATCGCGCGCATTGTGCGCAGTAGCGTGATTGAAGTCATGCAGGAAGACTTCATCCGCACGGCGCGCGCCAAGGGGCTGCGCGAAAGCGGCGTGTTGCTGCGTCATGCACTGGGTAATGCCGCCGTTCCCATCGTGACGATCATCGGGGTGAGTATTGCGATGCTCATCGGCGGCGTGGTGGTGACGGAATCCGTGTTCAACATTCCAGGCCTGGGGCGATTGGTCGTGGACGCCGTCTTGACGCGGGATTATCCCGTCATCCAAGCCATGATCCTGCTTTTCTCATTGGTCTATGTCGGAATCAATCTGGTGATCGATCTTTCGTACACCGTTCTTGATCCGCGCATTCGTTACTGAAGGTGCGCACGCCATGTCTGCTACGACTTCATCTTTGCCGGCGCCTGGCGCGCCTGTCGTCGAGGCCGCCGCCTCGTCTTCGATCCTGGGGCAACTCAAGACCACCATGTCGGCCTGGCCGGCCATGCTGGCTATCGCCTTATTGAGCTTGTTGCTGGTCGGTACGATCTTTGCCCCGTGGTTGGGGACCGTGGATCCCACGCTGATGGATCCGGCCATCCGTCTCAAGCCGATGTCCGCCGAGCACTGGCTGGGCACCGATGCGTATGGCCGCGATGTGTACTCGCGTACGCTATTTGGCGCGCGCGTGTCGTTGGCGGTGGGGTTGGGCGCAGTGGTGGCCAGCTTGCTGGCCGGCCTGGTCCTGGGGATCCTGGCCGGATACTTCAAGGCTGCCGACACCGTCATCATGCGCTTTCTGGATGGGGTGATGGCCATTCCGGGCATCTTGCTGGCGATTGCGCTGGTGTCCTTGTCCGGGGCCAGTCTGTTCACGGTGCTGGTGGCGATTTCCATTCCGGAGATTCCCCGGGTGGCGCGTATGGTGCGCAGCGTCATCCTGTCTGTCCGCAACGAACCCTATGTTGAAGCGGCGGTGTCGCTGGGTACCCGGGTGCCGGTGCTGGTGCTGCGGCACATGCTGCCCAATACCTACGCGCCGCTCATCGTGCAAGGCACCTATATCTTCGCCGCGGCGATTCTGACGGAGTCGGTACTGAGCTTTCTGGGGGCGGGGATTCCGCCGGAAACGCCGTCCTGGGGCAATGTGATGGCCGAGGGGCGCGTGTACTTCCAGATGCTGCCAGGCCTGATCCTGTATCCCGGGCTCTTGTTGTCGTTGACGGTGCTGAGCGTGAACATTCTTGGCGACGCGCTGCGCGACGCGCTCGATCCGCGATTCTCGCGCCGCTTCTGATGGCTTACCCAGGATTCACGACGTTATGAAAACAACATCCGCTAATCGTGAGACGGGCCAGGCGCCTGCGCTGAAGATCTCGGCGCTCACCGTGCAAGCCGGCCATGGCGCCGCCCGTCGGCCGGTGATCGAGAACATATCGTTCGAGGTCTATCCCGGCGAAACCCTGTGCGTGGTGGGCGAATCCGGGTCGGGAAAATCCGTGACCTCGTTGGCCGCCATGGGACTGCTGCCCAAGGGCGTGCTGACCGCGACGGCCGGCAGCATCCTGCTGGGTAATGATGATGTGCTGCAGGCGACGCCTGACCGACTGCGCGCGCTGCGCGCTTCCCGGATCGCCATGGTGTTTCAAGAGCCCATGACGGCATTGAATCCCGTGCAGAAGGTGGGCAGGCAGATTGATGAGGTGCTGCGCTTGCACAGCCGCTTGGGTGCGTCCGAGCGACGCAAACAAGTATTGGCAATGCTGGAGTCGGTGCATTTGCCGGACATCGAGCGGGTCTACAACGCCTACCCGCATCAATTGTCTGGTGGGCAGCGCCAGCGCATCGTGATTGCGATGGCCCTGATCCTGAAGCCGCAGGTGTTGATCGCGGATGAGCCGACCACCGCGCTGGACGTGACTACGCAAAAGCAGATCCTGACCCTGATCCGGGAACTCCAGGAGCGGCAGCGCACGGCCGTGGTGTTCATCACGCACGATTTCGGGGTGGTGGCCGAGATTGCCGATCGCATTGTGGTCATGAATCGAGGCAGCGTCGTTGAGACCGGCACGCGTGATCAGATCCTTGCCCGGCCGTCGCAAGCGTATACGCGCATGCTGGTGTCTTCGGTGCCCAGTCTTGTACCGCAGCAGCGGCCCTTGCCTAGCGGAGAGAAAGTGCTGGAGATCATCGGGCTGGGCAAGACCTATAAAGAGAAGCCTTTTTTTGGCGCGGCGCGTGTGGTCGCGGCAGCCAAAGACGTGGCCTTGACGGTGAGGCACGGTGAAATTGCCGGGGTGGTGGGGGAATCGGGATCAGGCAAGTCGACCGTCGCACGCTGTGTCGTCAGGTTGATCGAGCCGAGCGCGGGCGCCATTTTCCTCAAGGACGAGGACATCGTGCAGGTATCTAGTGCCCAGATGCGCCTGCGGCGGACCCGTGTACAGATGATTTTCCAGGATCCCTATCGTTCGTTGAATCCGCGGCGTCAGGTGGGCGATTCGCTGATTGAGGGCTTGGTCAACTTTGGCGTCGCAAACGCCGAAGCCCGCGAGAAAGCCGCGCAGGCGCTCGAACTGGTGGGTCTTGGGCGCGACGTCATGCAGCGTTATCCCCACCAGTTCTCGGGCGGTCAACGTCAACGCCTGTGCATTGCGCGCGCCGTCGTGATGGAACCGGATCTGCTGGTGGCCGATGAGGCGGTTTCCGCCCTGGACGTGTCGGTGCAGGACCAGGTTCTCAAACTGCTGGAGGAGATCCGGGCCCGGACGGGCGTGGCGATCCTCTTCATTACGCACGATTTGCGGGTGGCGGCCCAGATCTGCGACAGCATCGTTGTCATGCAGAAGGGATGTGTCGTGGAGTCCGGCCCTGCCGCCCGCGTGTTGACGGCCCCACAGCAGGCCTACACGCGCGAACTGATCGAGGCGGCACCCGGGCGGGATTGGGATTTCCGCAATTTCCGCGCCTTGCGCGCGGCATGAAGCGCTGGCCAAGAATTCAGTTCACAGGGCCAGCCGGATCGAGGCTTGGTCCCTCGTCCAGACATGTCGGTGGTCTAACCGTTTTTCCATTTTCAGAGGAGCGCAAGATGCGCATCATTGTTGGCGGTTTTCAGCACGAAACGAATACGTTTGCACCAAGCAAGGCAGATTGGGACGCCTTCATGCTGGGCGGAGGCTGGCCGGGCATGGCGCGCGGCGAAGCCGTCTTCCCGGCTATCCAGGGCGCCAATATTCCCGCGGCGGGCTTCGCGGAGGCGGCGCGTGGACACCAGCACACCTTGATCCCCACGTTGTGGTGCGCCGCGAGCCCTTCGGCGCACGTCACGCGCGATGCCTTCGAGCGCATTGTGGCGATCCTGCTTGCGGACATCGCCGCGGCGCTGCCTGCCGACGGGGTATATCTTGATCTTCACGGGGCAATGGTCGCCGAGCATTACGACGACGGGGAAGGGGAAGTGCTGCGCCGCGTGCGCGAACTGATCGGGCCGGAGGTGCCGCTGGTCGCCAGCCTGGACCTGCACGCCAACGTGACCGAGCGCATGTTGAAAGAGGCCGATGCCCTGATCGCCTATCGCACGTATCCCCACGTTGATATGGCTGACACGGGCGCCCGCGCCTTTGCCTTCATGCAAAAGCGGTTAGACGGCATGCCGCGTCCCTGCGTCGCCGCCCGCCGCATCTCGTATCTGTTGCCGACCTGCTGGCAAAGCACGATGGCCATGCCGGCCAAAGGACTATACGAGCGTCTTGAAACGCTGGAGGCCGAGCCGGGCGTTTCCAGCATGTCGTTTTGCATGGGTTTTCCCGCCGCGGACTTTCCGGACTGTGGCGCGCTCGTGTGGGCCTATGCCGACACGCAGTCAGCGGCGGATGCTGCGGCAGATGCGCTGACAGACGATGTCGAGGCGGCCGAAGCCGCGTTTGCGGGCAAGCTGTATTCACCGGAAGAAGCGGTGGTGCAGGCGGCGAAGCTGGCTGCCAGCGCCAATAAACCGGTCGTCATTGCCGACGCGCAGGATAATCCCGGCGCAGGCGGGGACTCCGACACTACGGCCATTCTGCGCGCACTCGTGCGTCACAACGTGCCGGGCAGCGCATTGGGACTGATGGTGGATCCCCAGGCGGCCTTGCTGGCTCACCAGGCGGGGGAGGGGGCGACGGTGCGCATCGCGCTGGGCGGCCACTCTCGGATTCCGGGGGATGCGCCTTTCGAGGCGGATTTCGTGGTGGAGCGGCTGTCCGATGGGAAGTTTGTCGCAACCGGCCCCTTCTACTCCGGCTTTCGCATGGAGCTGGGGCCGAGCGCCTGCTTGCGTATTGGCGAAGTGCGCGTGGTCGTGGCGTCGCATAAAGCGCAGATGGCGGACCAGGCCATGTTCCGCTACGTGGGCATCGACCCCACCCAGCAGAACATCCTGGTGCTCAAGAGCACGACGCATTTCCGGGCGGATTTCACGCCCATTGCGGCAGACATCCTGATTTGCGCTGCCCCGGGACCGATGCCGATGAATCCCTTGGATTTGCCCTGGACCAATTTGCGCGACAGCTTGCGCATGCATCCCGGCGGCCCCACCTTCGCGCAGTTCAGGGCGGGAACGCGCGAGTTGGAATCGGCTTGAAGTCCCGGAAACGGGCGGCGTCGTGCTTGCGCGCGTGTCGCCGCCCTGTCGCGCTGAAGAAGGCGGCAGATGTGTCATTTCGAAACAGCGATATCTTTGTGGTGGCTAATCACCCATAGTGGCCCCGGGAATATTTTTTCCCTGTACATCTAGGACATACATTGAAGATAGAAACTGGCATCGTGAAGTGGTTCAACAACGACAAGGGCTACGGCTTTATTTCGCCGGAACTGGGTGGTAAAGACCTCTTCGCGCATTACTCTGAAATCCAGGGTGATGGGCACAAGTCTCTGGAAGAGAACCAGCGCGTGTCGTTCGTCGCCGGCCAAGGACAGAAAGGTCCTCAGGCGACGATGATCAAACCGATTTAAGAGCTGAACTGCTTGCCGCAAGGCGGGCAGGTCGGTAGCAGTTGTGGGGCCGGATCCTTTGAAACATTGGATCCGGCCCTTTGATTTTTGGGGCGGGCGGCAAGCAGGCGCCATCCGTTGCGATCAAGCGCCGGATTTATTCTTCATCACCCCGCGGATATTCATCGCAGCCAATCCCAATTGCAATGCGATGAGGGCAATGGCGTCGTCGTGCAACCCCCAGGCGATCCATAGCACATTGCTCAGCAGGAAAACCCAGAACCCCGCATTGCGTTTGCCCTGCCCGCGCGATGCCACAAGCCATGCGGCGGCGAGGGATGTGGCCATCGCCGGCCATTGAAGAAGATCCCACGTCAGGTCCATGTCGTGTGCCGGGCCTTGCCGAAATCATCGTCCCGCGCGGCTGGGCTGACCGGCGATTGGCGCCTCATTGCCACCACGCCGACGGACCATAAGCACCCAGCCGGTCGATTCCCGGGGTCTGCTGCGGATCCACGCCCGGCATGGGATTCGGGATGCTGTCGGGCGGCCACGGTGCTTCCTTACCGCCTTCGTGCTCGCCGGGGGCATCCTGCTTTGGCTTGGAAGGCGGAATTTCTGCCGGGTGTTGCTCGGGCGGCGCGCCGTCATTGTCCGGCCGTGGGGGCGTATCGCTCGCGTGAAGGATGTTCATGTTTTGCTCCTTGGGGTGCCGGGAAGGTGCATGTCGTGGGGAGGTCCGCCACGATGACGCTCACAGCAAACGCCGTGCCGAACACGAGGAACGGACGGCATGGTGCGCTGTTCGGCTTCCTTTAGTGGAGTTTCTTGAGCACGCGGGCCAGGCGAGCGATTCCCCCGGTGCCGCTGGCCGCCCTGCCGATCAGGGCACTGCCCACGGTGGTCATGGCCAGGCGGGTGAGAAGGGTGCCTCGGCGCATACCTGCCATCAACAGCCATGCGCCGAGGCCGAACACGATCAGGTGTTCGCCCGGGAAATCGGGACGCCGCGCATCAATGTCTTGTAGTTGCTGCACCAACGATTGAGGGTCGCGGTCAGGGGTGTCGGAATCGGCAATCGCATCGGCTTTCATGGGGATCCCCAGTTTTCAATGGATCCACGCGTCAGCAAGAGGCATGCCACGCTGACATTGCTCGCGCCGGGATACCTCCGCCGCGGCTTAATGGCGGCGGCGCTCGGTTGTGCGGGGCACATACCGGATGACCCCATCGGGCGGTTTCCAGGATTTTGTTTCGGCCATCCAGCCGGCTTCCCAGGCCTCGACCTTTTCGCGCCATTCAACGATCGATTCACCGGTATGCCCAGGCATGACCGCTGCCTGATAGTAGGGACAATCCCACAAGGTCAAACCATCACGGGCGGCTTGGGCGCCCAGCTTTCGGATGTCGTCGTGCATTGCCGCACCTCCAAAAGTAGATGAATGGGCAATTAGTATCGCGCCGCCAATTCCTTCCCCGCAATAGTGTGGGGGTGCTAGGCGGTCTAGTATGGCCGCAGGGGCTTTCGGTACGAAACTTGCTCAGCGTCGGGCATGGGCTGAAAGGGGGACGAGCATGCCGGAAGAAAAGCAGGGTAAAAAAATGAATGCCGTCTCACGGTTTTTCGACCACTTCGCCGCCCAGGTCAACAAGTGGGCGGGCTCTCCTATCGCTTTCGGATCCGCGTTGATCGCCGTGTTGATCTGGGCGGTGTGTGGCCCCGCCTTCGGGTATTCCGAAACCTGACAGCTGGTGATCAACACCGGCACCACGATCGTCACGTTCCTGATGGTATTTTTGATCCAGCAGAGTCAGAACAAGGACGGGCAGGCATTGCACCTGAAACTGGACGAGTTGCTGATCGCCCTGAAAGGGGCGGATGAAGGACTTGTGGATGCGGAACAGCTGGACGAAGACAAGCTCTTGGCACTGGCGGCAGCCTGCACGGCGCGCGCCAGGCTTGCCGCGCGGTCAGACCGGCGCAAGGCGCGCGGGGAACGGGCTCCTGACAAACGCCACCGTACGGTGCGAGGCAGCTTGCGGGTACGCCGCAAGGCCTTGCGCGCCGGATAGCCGAACAACGCTTTCCGCTACCCTTTGGAACCCCTCTGCGAACCGGGGCTTGCTATAAAGAGGCTTACAGCAGCTATCTCAGGGCCAGGAAGATGTCCATTCATACGCTGAGCCGATGCAGTGTCGCGCTCTTGCTCGTCGCACTCGTTTCCGGGTGTTCTTCGATCCTTCCGGGATCATCCAGCTCCAGTCCTGGCACCGGTTCAAGTGCAGCGTCGGAACGGGTAGTCAGCGACAACTGCAAGTTTCTTCGCAGCCGGTGCATTTACGAGGGATCGTACGATGCGGGAGAACGTAACTATGCCGAGCAGGAAGCCAAGCGCCTGAATACTGCCGAACTGGAGCGGTTGCGGCGCGCATTTGCCAAATGAGTGAAATGCCTGCATGCGGATCGCACGCGTAATCCGGGGGTAATCGGCTGAACGCACGCGCCGACCTCGCGCTCATTGTCATTGCCCAATCAGCCTGGAAACTATATTGCGGAATAAATCGAAATATAGTTAACGCGTTAGATACTTTCTGTCTGCTTTATTTGCGTTTACTAGCGACGGCAAATCGCATCTCTCTCTACACTTCGCGCTTCCTGTAGAAATGCGAATCGAGGATGCTGAACTGGACTGTGGTCGTGTCTGTGGCTTCTTTACTTGCGGTCTGGCCATCGCAAAAAATAATGGAAGAGATAATCTGCGTGACGCCGCCGGTCCAGGCAAAAATAATCGTGCTGATGAGGAAAGACGTCTTTCTGCAATGGCGCCAGCCACAGATATCCAGTTGCAGGAACGCTCAGGAAAAAGACGTTGGACAAATCCGTCTCGTCACCGGGATACGTGGCTGATCCCTGACCCGACCTAGGCCGCGCCCGTCGCCCGCCGATATGCCTCCAGCGTATTGAACATCTGCCCGTCCAAGCGAAAATGCGTTTCCGCGAACGCCCTGGCGCTGGCCACGATGTCCTCTGCCTGCCGCGGGCGGCTTCTGATCTGCATAATGCAATCGACATAACCCGCGACGTCACCGGACGCGGCCAGCCAGCCGGTCCGGCCGGGGGTGACGATCTCCGGCAGGCCGCCCACATCGCTGGCAACAACCGGCCGGCCTACCGCGAAGGATTCGGGCACGATGCGCGACCAGGCTTCCGTCGCCGACGGCACCAGCACCACGTCGGCCGCCCGGATCATGTCGGGCACATCGGTCCGGTGCCCGGCGAACACCACATGTTCCGCAATGCCCAGATCTACTGCCAAGCGGTAGAGTTCGTACGCATAGGGCTTGGTGCTGGGGGTAGGCATGCCCACGACCAGAGCCGCGGCCGGCACCCCTTGGCTGCGAAGCCGTTGCACCACGCGCAGCAGATCGGCCTGGCCCTTTTCCGGGCGCAGCATCCCCACGGTAGCGATCACGAAAGCCTCTTCGGGGGTAGCCATCTCCAGATTGCGCCGGATGTGCAAGCGTGCGTCGGGCTTGCTGGCCGGCTGGAAGAAATCGTCGCCGGCCCACTCGCCCACGACGCTTATCCGGTCTTCGGGAACCAGCCGTGCCGCCAGCAGTTCCTGTTTACCGACGTCGCTGGTCGCGATGACGTGGTCGCAGCCTATCTTCCATTCCAGTCGACGGCGGGGCGAGGTGCGCATGGCTTTGGCGAAATGGCGGGTCCGGACGACCGCGCACAAGTCGCGGCACAGCGCGGCGGTTTTGCCGTCGGCGCGGCTGTGGCTGTCGATGACCTGGATCCGTAGCGCCTTGATGGCGCGCCGCAGCGCCAGGACGGTCGACGGCGAATACGCAGGCTTGAAGTCGATGTCCACCGTCGTCAAAGCGCGCGCGCGGGCCTCCCGGCTGACTGTGCTGCCTGCGGGCGAGGCGATGGCCACTTCGTAACCGTGGCGTTGCAGCCAGCTTGCTTGCTCCAAGGTGCGGAATTCCAGTCCGCCCAAGCCATGTTCAGCCAGCGTATGCAATATGCGCATGATGCTCCAGTACCTTGCGGCAGGCGCCCAGCACGTCGTCGGGCGTAATGGTGTCGATACCGTCCTCGGGGCGCCGCGGAACGACCGCGGCCGAGCGGGGCCGCTGCCAGAACCATTCGGGATTTGGTTCGTTGAAAATCCCGACGTAAGGCACACAGGCGCCTTGCGCGATATGCGAGGGACCGCAGTCATTGGCCACCACCAGGCGCGCGCGCAGCATGATGGCGCTAAGTTCCGGAACCGGTCGGCAATAGGCGATGGCAAAGTCCGGCCGATGCATCGCCTTCAGCGCATCCCGTTCCGTGGCCTCTTGCCGGCCCAGCACGAAGATGAACCGGGTGCCGTTGCCCAACAACTGTTTGAGCCGGTCGGCCAGCCGAACGTAGTTCGCCAGGCTCCATCGCTTGAACGCGCCGGCTCCACCGCCGGGAATCATCACCACGTCGGCACGCTGGGCGGTGCGCAGGTGCGGACGCGCCAGCGCCTGGAAGCACTCGCGCGCCGCGCGTTCAAGGTCGAAGGGGCGATACGAGGCCAGCAGCCGCAGATTGGCCTGGCCGATGTATTCGGCGGTGTTCTTGCGGTGGCAGTGCGTCCAGATCAGGTCGCTGATCCGTGCGTTGCGGAACCCCAGCCGAATCGCCGGCAGACGCAGCAGATTGATCAGGCCGAAGCGTTCGCTGCTGTGGTGCAGGCTGACGCAAACCCCTGTCTCCTTTTTCAAGCTGCGCAGGTAGTCGCCGAACGTCGACGCGCGTACGAACTCATCGACCCAGGGCAGCGCCCGGTAGAAACTGCCCACATCGTCCCGGGCAACCACCTTGATCCGTTTCGATGACCACCACGTCTTCAGCTGATACAGGGTCGGCAGGGCGACGATCTGGTCGCCGAGTTGCGGCTGGCTTCTGACATACACAACGATTTCCGACACGTGGGCCTCCCTTGCTTACGCTGCGGCCGGGCGACCGCTGGCGGGCAATGTATCGGGAGACGGACGGCAATTTTCCCGGATCCCTTTAAGGAGTGTGAAGAACGAAGCGGGGGCGCTTTAAACAACTACACAATTCAGCGCCAGCCGGCGAACCGGCATGCGAGGCGAGCGGGGGCGCGCGCCCTTCGGGAATGCGGCTTGCTGGCAGTCCCGCCGGATCGCGGCACGGCCCGCGTCGCGGATTAAAGAAGGGGCTGCCTTGGAAAACTCGCTATCAATCAAGATTACCCGGCGTAGTCTGCTGAAGGCGGGCGCCGTATCCGCTACCGCGATGGCGGCGCCGTCGCTGGCCTGTGCGCAACAACAAGCCGCGCAGGGCAACATGCAGCCGATGGCGGCCACCGTGACGCTGCGCGTCAACGGCACGGCGCGTGAGCTGGCGCTGGACATGCGCACGACACTGCTCGACGCCTTGCGGGAAAATCTACAACTGACCGGCACGAAAAAGGGCTGCGACCACGGGCAGTGCGGCGCCTGTACGGTGTTGCTGGACGGCCGGCGCGTCAATTCCTGTTTAACGCTTGCCGTGATGCACGACGGGGCCGAAATAACGACTATCGAAGGCCTGGGAACGCCCACCGCGCTGCATCCGCTGCAGGCCGCTTTCATCAAACACGACGGTTACCAGTGCGGCTACTGTACGCCCGGGCAGATCTGCTCCGCGTCCGCCATGCTGGAAGAGGTGGCCCAAGGAATTCCCAGCCATGTCAGCGCCAGCCTGACGGAACGTCCGATCCTCAGCGTGGAAGAGATCCGTGAGCGCATGAGCGGCAATATCTGCCGATGCGGCGCCTATTCGAACATCGTCGACGCGATCGTCGAGGTAGCGGGGGACAAAGCATGAGGCCCTTCACCTATGAACGCGCCCGCACGCCGGCCGAGGCGGCGGCCAGCGCCGCCCACGTGCGCGGCGCGCGCTTCATCGCCGGCGGGACGAACCTGCTTGACCTGATGAAGCTGGAAGTGGAAACCCCCACGCATCTGATCGATGTGAATGGATTGGATCTGGACCGCATCGCCGAGACACCGGAGGGCGGCCTGCGGATCGGCAGCCTGGTGCGCAACACGGACCTGGCCGCGGATACGCGGATCCGGCGGGATTACGGCGTGCTGGCGCGCGCCATCCTGGCCGGCGCCTCCGGACAGATCCGGAACCGCGCCACGACCGCCGGCAATCTGCTGCAGCGTACGCGCTGTCCATACTTCTACGATACGAACATGCCCTGCAACAAGCGGGCGCCGGGCAGCGGATGTTCCGCCATTGGCGGCGTGACCCGCCAACTGGCCGTGATTGGCGCCAGCGAGGCCTGTATCGCCACGCATCCCAGCGACATGGCGGTGGCGATGCGCGTGTTGGATGCCCAGATCGAGACCGTAAAGCCTGACGGCGCCCAGCGGGTGATTCCGATTGCGGACTTCTACCGGCCGCCGGGAAACTCGCCGCACATCGACAACGCCTTGAATGCCGGCGAGCTCATCACGGCAGTCACATTGCCCAAGCCGATCGGCGGCGTCCACCTCTATCGGAAAGTGCGAGACCGCGCGTCGTTTGCCTTCGCGCTGGTGTCCGTGGGGGCGGTGCTGCAGCCGGACGGCAGCGGCCGGATCGCGCTGGGCGGCGTGGCGCCGCAGCCATGGCGGGTAGAAGCCGCCGAGGCGGAATTGCCTCGCGGGGCAGCGTCAGTGGCCGGCCGGCTGCTGGCCGGGGCGACGCCTACTGCCGATAACGCCTTCAAGCTGACGCTGGCGACGCGAACCCTGAGTGCAGTGCTGGCGCAAGCGAGGGCCTGACGCGATGAAATTCGATACTCCTGCCACCCAAAACCCCATCGACCAGCTGAAGGTCGTTGGCCAGGGCGTCGACCGCGTCGACGGCCCCTTGAAGACGACGGGCAAGGCCGCCTACGCCTACGAGCGCCATGACGCGGTGCGCGACGCGGCCGTCGGCTACGTGCTGGGCGCCGCCATCGCCAAGGGTCGGATCGCCGCCATGGACATCGAGGCGGCGCGTCGCGCGCCAGGTGTGCTGGCGGTTGTCACCGCGCAAAACGCAGGCAAGCTGGGCAAAGGAAAAATGAATACCGCCACGCTGTTGGGTGGTCCCGACATCCAGCACTATCACCAGGCCATCGCGCTGGTCGTGGCGGAAACGCTGGAGCAGGCGCGGGCGGCAAGCCGGCTGATCCGGGTGCAGTACGAGCGCGCGCCGGGCGCCTTCGACCTGGCCGCGGAAAAAGACGCCGCCGAGAAGGCCGGCAAACTGGCCAAGCCGGACTTGGTGGGCGATTTTGAAGGCGCCTACGCGGGGGCGGCAGTCCACATCGACCAAACCTACCGAACGCCCGACCACACGCACGCGATGATGGAGCCGCATGCCTCCACCGCCGCGTGGGAGGGCGACGCGTTGACGCTGTGGACCTCAAACCAGATGATCGACTGGGGACGCGGTGACGTGGCCAAGACGCTGGGCGTGCCGAAGGACAAGGTGCGGCTCATCTCCCCTTACATCGGCGGCGGGTTCGGCGGCAAGCTGTTCGTGCGCGCCGACGCGCTGCTGGCGGCGCTGGGGGCGCGCGCCGCGCGGCGTCCGGTCAAGGTGGCGTTGGCGCGCCCGCTGATTGCCAATAACACGACGCATCGGCCTGCCACCATTCAGCGTATCCGCATCGGAACGACAGAGGACGGCAAGATCACCGCGATTGCGCATGAAAGTTGGTCGGGCGATCTGCCTGACGGCAAGCCTGAAGAAGCGGTCCAGCAGACGCGCCTGCTGTATGCCGGCGCCAACCGGCTGACCGCGTTGAACCTGGTGGAGCTGGATTTGCCGGAAGGTAATGCGATGCGCGCCCCGGGTGAGGCGCCCGGACTGATGGCGCTGGAAATCGCCATGGACGAGATGGCCGAAGCGCTTGGCCTGGATCCCGTTGAATTCCGGGTGCGCAACGACACGCAGGTAGACCCTTCCGCGCCGGAACGCCGGTTTTCGCAACGGCGCCTTGTCGAGTGCCTGCGCATGGGCGCCAAGAAATTCGGCTGGCAGGAACGCAACGCGCGCCCGGGTTCACGCCGGGACGGCCGCTGGCTCGTGGGGATGGGCGTGGCGGCGGCCTTCCGCAACAACCTGGTAACGGACTCGGCCGCGCGCGTGCGGCTGGACGCGGCAGGGCAGGTCATCGTGGAAACCGATATGACCGACATCGGCACGGGCAGCTATACCATCATCGCCCAGACCGCAGCCGAGATGCTGGGCGTGCCGCTGGCGAAAGTCATTGTGCGCCTGGGCGATTCGACGTTTCCCGTGTCGGCCGGATCCGGCGGGCAATGGGGGGCGAACAGCTCGACGGCCGGCGTGTACGCGGCCTGCCAGAAGCTGCGCGACGCCGTTCTCGCGAAGCTGGGCTTCGCTGCCCAAGGGGCGGTGTTCGCGGATGGCTCCGTGACGGAAGCCAGCGGCCGGACGGCGCTGTTACGGCAAGCGGCTTCGGACGGAGAACTGGTCGCCGAGGACGTGCTTGAATTCGGCGACCTGGACAAGACCTACCAGCAATCCACCTTCGGCGCCCACTTCGTCGAAGTCGGGGTCGACGCCGCCACCGGTGAAACCCGCATCCGCCGCATGTTGGCCGTCTGCGCGTCGGGCCGCATCCTCAACCCCAAGACCGCCCGCAGCCAGGTGATCGGCGCGATGACGATGGGCATCGGCTCGGCGCTGATGGAAGAACTCGCCATCGACCAACGGGCCGGCTTCTTCGTCAATCACGACCTGGCCAGCTACGAGGTGCCGGTGCATGCCGACATTCCCTTGCAGGAAGTGATCTTCCTGGACGAAACCGACCCGATGTCCTCGCCCATGAAAGCCAAGGGCGTGGGCGAATTGGGCCTGTGCGGAGTGGGCGCGGCGATCGCCAATGCGGTCTACAACGCCACGGGCGTGCGGGTGCGTGACTACCCGATCACCTTGGACAAATTGCTGGAAGGATTGCCGGAATCGGCGTGATCCCCGCCGCGAGGCGGCTGCCCGCGTGCTGTCAGGGCGCGCTGGCTCCCGCGATCGCGTGGGCGATCTGGGGCAGGTTGCGTTCGGTGATCAAAGAAATACCCAGCCGGCCGGATGCCGACACGATGCGCGGATCAGGCAGGGCAGCAGCTTCTGCCAGGCCGCTGGCCGGGTGCAATGCCGGGTCGTAGCTGAAGAACCCGCGCTGATGCGTCAGATACGACCAGTCCCAGGCGGGCGACAGCCTGCACAAGGTCTTGTGCAGGGCCGCGCGCACTTGCCCGACGCGGTCGCGCATGCTGTTCAGTTCGTCTTGCCACAGCTTGCGCAGGCCCGGCTGGCTGAGGATGCGGGCCACCACACCCAGCGACGCGGGCGGCGCATCCATGCGCGTCCACGACTGCATGGTGCGGGCAAGCGGCTGCGCCTGAGCAGCCGAGGGGCAATAGGCGCTAAGGCTGCCGCAGCGCGTTTCCGACAGTTGGAAGATCTTCGAACACGATTGCGCGACCAGCGTGAAGACCCCGCGGTCGGCCATGGCGGTCACGCCGTAGTTGTCGTTCTGCAGCGTATCGCCCAGGCCCTGGTAGGCCATGTCAATGAAGGGGATGTGCCCCAACGCTTTGATCACGTCGGCGATCACATCCCATTGGTCGCGGTTGAGGTCGCTGCCGGTGGGGTTATGGCAACTGGCTTGCAGCACGATGATGGCGGGGTCGGGCAGCCGGCACAGGAAGCCGACCAGCGCGTCCACATCCAGCTGGCGCTCGTGCGCATCGAAGTAGGGATAGTGTCCGACCGCGAACCCCGCTTCTTCGAAGATGCGCTGGTGGTTGCTCCAGCTGGGGGTGGGCAAGTACACGCGCCGGGTAGGCGGCATGCCCGCCAGCAGGCGCGCACCCAGCGTCAGGGCGTGTGTGCCGCTGGCCGTCGGGTGGGTCAGGAAATGCCGCGGGTCCTGGCCGTCGCGGCTGTCGCCGAACACCAGGCCGCCCACGGCCTCGGCGTACAGGCCGGCATCGGCGGCGGCTTGCGCCGATCCGCCCACGCGCAACTCGGTACGCGCCTGGCGCACGCTCTCGAACTGGGGGACGTTGCCCTGGGCGTCCAGGTAGAGGGCGGGCGGGTCCAAGCGCAGGCGTTCCATCTTGCTTTCCTTAGGGGCGGGACTTCGCCTGATCCACCGACATCTGCATGGGCATCATGTTTTCGTTGGCGTTGTGCATGACCCACAGCGAACCCGCCACGATGATGGCGATCAGCAGCGCCGTGCAGATGAAGACGCCGGTGTTGTCGCGCTGCGTGCGGGACGCGCCCAGGTGCAGGAAATACACCAGCTGCACCAGCAACTGCACGATGCACAGCACCACCAGGGCCAGCAACCGGCTCTCGCGCGGCACCAGGTCCGTCATGACGGCGCCGAATGACGCCAGCGTGAGTACCAGCGACAGCAGGAAGCCGACGATGTAGCTCTTCAGGCTGCCATGGGACTTGTCGTGCCCGTCCGCATGCGGATGCGCGCCATGGGGGGAGGGATGGGTGATCGTGCTCATACGAACTCGCGCAGGTAGACAAAGGTGAAGACGCAGATCCAGACCAGGTCCAGGAAGTGCCAGAACATCGACAGGCAGGACAGGCGGCGCGTGACGATGCCGTCCAGGCCGAAGCGATGCACCTGATGCATCAGGACCAGGATCCAGATCAGGCCGAACGACACGTGCAGGCCGTGGGTGCCGACGAGTGTGAAGTACGCCGACAGGTACGCGCTGGTGCTGGGGCCGGCGCCTTCGGCCAGCAGTACCGAGAACTCGTAGAGCTCCATGACGATGAAGCCGGCGCCGACCAGGAAGGTGATGCCCAGCCAGGTGATGACCTGCTGCTTGCGGCCCGCCTGCATGCCCAGCATGGCCACGCCGAAGGTGAAGCTGCTGATCAGCAGCAGCATGGTTTCGCCCAGCACGAAGGGCAGATGGAAGAGTTCCGCGCCGGTGTGCCCGCCCGCGGTGCTGTTGCCCAACACCGCGAAGGTGGCGAACAGCACGGCGAAGATCAGGCAGTCGCTCATCAGATAGATCCAGAACCCCATCGTGGTCTTGGATCCGTCGTCGTGGTGTTCCTCGTGCGCGCCTGCGGCGTCGCTAAGGGTCAGATGGCTCATGGCTTACGCGGCCTCCTGAAGGCGTTCATAACGGGCGTTCTCGATGCTTTCGACTTCGGCGGCGGGAATGTAGAAGTCCACGTCGCGGTCATAGCTGCGCACCACGAACGTGATGACGATGGCAACCAGGCTGCCCACGGCCACGGCCCACATGTGCCAGACGAGCGCAAAGCACAGCAACAGGCCCCACATCGAAATCGCGAAGCCCACCGCGGTGTTGCGTGGCATATGGATCGGGTCGTACTTGGCCGGGCGCACGTAGGCGCGGCCCGATTGCTTGTTGTCCCAATGCTGCTCCAGCGACGTGATTTCCGGCGTCACGGCGAAGTTGTAGGACGGTACCGGCGACGCGGTCGCCCATTCCAGGCTGCGCGCGTCCCAGGGGTCGCCCGTCAGGTCGCGGTTCTGCTTGCGGTCCTTGATGCTGACGGCGATCTGGATCAGCAGCGACAGAATGCCCAGGCCGATGATGACCGCGCCCACCAGGGCCACGATCAGGTACGGCTGCCAGTCCGCATGCGGGTAGTGGTTCATGCGGCGCGTCATGCCCTTGAAGCCCAGGATGTACAGCGGCATGAAGGCCAGGAAGAAACCGATCAGCCAGCACCAGAACGAGGTCTTGCCCCAGAATTCATTCAGGGTGAAGCCGTAGACCTTGGGGAACCAGAACGTCAGGCCCGCCAGGCAGCCGAACACCACGCCGCCGATGATGACGTTATGAAAGTGCGCGACCAGGAACAGGCTGTTGTGCAGCACGAAGTCCGCGCCCGGCACGGCCAGCAGCACGCCGGTCATGCCGCCGATGGCAAACGTCACCATGAAGCCGATCGTCCACAGCGTGGCGGAGTGGTAGCGGATGCGGCCGCGGAACATCGTGAACAACCAGTTGAACAGCTTCACGCCCGTGGGAATCGAAATGATCGACGTCATGATGCCGAAGAAGGCATTCACGTTGGCGCCCGAGCCCATGGTGAAGAAGTGGTGCAGCCAGACGAAGAACGACAGGATGCCGATGGACGACGTGGCGTACACCATCGACTTGTAGCCGAACAGTGGCTTGCGTGAGAACGTCGCGATGATTTCCGAGAACGCGCCGAACGCCGGCAGGATCAGGATGTAGACCTCGGGGTGGCCCCAGATCCAGATCAGGTTGATGTACATCATCGCGTTTCCACCAAGCTCGTTGGTGAAGAAATGCATGTCGAAGTACCGGTCCATGGTCAGCAGCGCCAGGGTCGCCGTCAGCACGGGGAACACCGCCACGATCAGGATGTTGGTGATCAGCGCGGTCCACGTGAACACCGGCATCTTCATCAGGTTCATGCCGGGGGCGCGCATGCGCAGGATGGTCACGATGAAGTTGATGCCGGACAGCGTCGTGCCCAGCCCCGATATCTGCAGGGACCAGATGTAGTAGTCCACCCCCACGGTTGGACTGTATTGCAGCCCTGACAATGGCGGATACGCGACCCAGCCCGTGGCGGCGAAATCACCCACGAACATCGAGATCATGACCAGGACCGCGCCGACGGCCGACAACCAGAAGCCCAGCGAGTTCACCAGCGGATAGGCCACGTCGCGCGCGCCGATCTGCAACGGCACGACCACGTTCATCAGCCCCAGTATCAGGGGCGTGGCCACGAAGAAGATCATGATGACGCCATGCGCCGTGAAGATCTGGTCGTAGTGGTGCGGCGGCAGGTAGCCGGCGGCGTCGCCCACGGCCATCGCCTGCTGGGCGCGCATCATGATGGCGTCGGCAAAGCCGCGCAGCAGCATGATCAGCGCCAGGATGATGTACATCGCGCCGATGCGCTTGTGGTCGACGGTGGTGATCCACTCGGTCCAGATGTACCCCCACTTGCGGTAGTACGTCATGGCGGCCACCAGGGCCAGGCCGAGAAGAATGACGACCCCCAGCGTGCCCATGATGATGGGCTCGTGGTAGGGGACCGCCTCTAGGGTCAGTTTGCCGAACATAGTTCGCTCGCTATTGCTTGTTCCAGGGATTGCGTAAGCGCCAGTTGCTTGGCGGTTGCGCGCGGGGTGCCGTGGTCGTGCATGTACAGGTTGACGATGGCGTCGAACAGCGCGGGCTGCACCTGCGAGAACACGGCCGGTTCCATGCGGCCGCTGGGCTGCGCCAGGCGTTCATAGGCGGCGGCGTCCAGCTTCTGCGGCGCGCTTTGCGCCTGCTTCACCCAGGCGTCGAACTCGGCGCGCGAGGTCGCATGGGTCAGGAAGTGCATGTCGGAAAAGCCCGGGCCGCTGTAGGCGGCGGACAGGCCCGGGAACACGCCCGGTTCGTCCGCGATCAGGTGCAGTCGGGTCTGCATGCCCGCCATCGCATAGATCTGCGTGCCCAGTTGCGGGATGAAGAACGAGTTCATCATCGACTGCGCGGTCAGCTTGAATTCCAGCGGCGTGCCCACAGGCACCGGCAGCTGATTGATCGTGGCGATCCCGTAGTCGGGGTAGATGAACAGCCACTTCCAGTCCAGCGCCACGACTTCGATACGCAGCGGCGCCACTTCGGATTCCAGGGGCTTGTACGGGTCCAGTTCGTGCGTGGTCTTCCAGATCAGCACGCCCAGGATGGCCACGATGATGCAGGGAATGGTCCAGACCACGACTTCGATGGAGGTCGAATGCGACCACTTCGGTTCGTAGCGAGCGCGGGTGTTCGTTTCGCGGTAGCGCCAGCCGAAATACAGCGTCAGCAGAATCACGGGGATCACCACCAGCAGCATCAGGCCCGATGCGATCAGGATCAGGTTCTTGGTCTGGACGCCGATGTCGCCCTTGGGCGCGAACAGGGCCCAGTCGCAGCCGCTCAGCAGCAGGGGCAGCAGGGCGGCGCAAGCGGCCCGGGGCGCGGCGCGCAGGCAGGATGCCCGGGCGCCGGCCAGGCGGGCCCAGAGTCTAGAGTTGGACATGTGATATCCCTTGGTTAAGGACACTAAATCCATACATCAGCCAGGGATTGGGTCGGGCAGGCGCGCAACAGCATCCGTCCGGCTATGAGAGCCGTACAAGATTTATAATGTATGGACTTATGTGAAGATTGTTGCCATACTAATTGATTAATATCATCCATACATTGCGACATTCTGGCGCAGGTAAAACCATGCAAGAGCAAGATTTGTATGCGGTTTGGCCCCAGGCCCTCACGCGTGGCGGGGGCCCGCGCTACCGCCAGATCGCGGATTTCATCGAGCGCGCCGTGGCGGAAAACCAACTGCAGCCGGGCGACCGCCTGCCGCCGCAACGCGGGCTGGCGCAACGGCTGGGCGTGGATCTGACGACCGTCACGCGGGCCTATGCCGAAGCGGGGCAGCGGGGCCTCCTGGATCCGCGCGGCGCCTTGGGCACCTTCATCGCGCGGCCGGCTGCGCAAACCGCGCAACTGATCGACCTGGGCATGAACATGCCACCCCCGCCGTTGGGCTGCGACCTGCAAGACCTGGTGCAGCGCGGGTTGGCCAAGGTCATGGACCGCCACGACGTCAATGTGATGATGGCCTATCACCTGGCCGGCGGCGGGCCGGAGGCTCGAGAGGCCGGCGCGCAATGGCTGGCGCAGGCGGTCGGGCCCATTGACCCTGCGCTGGTGCTGGTGTGCCCCGGCGCGCAGGCCGCGCTGGCCGCCCTGATCCTGGCCTATAGCCAGCCGGGCGATGCCATCATCGCCGAACCGCTGGCGTATCCGGGGCTGCTCAGCGCGGCGCACCATCTGGGCCGTGAGGTGCGGGCCGCCGACGTCGATGAGGACGGCATGACGCCCGCGGGCCTGGAGCGGGCGTGCCGCGAAAGCGGCAGCCGGTTGGTCTATCTGAACCCGACCCTGCAGAACCCCACCACGCACACGATGAGCGCGGGGCGGCGGCGCGATCTGGTCCGATCGGCCTCGGCGTGCGGCGCCCGCATCATCGAAGACGATCCCTACCGCTTGTTCCTGGACGACGCGCCGCCGCCGCTGGCCAGCTACGCGCCGGCCTCAGTGTTCCACATCGCCACGCTGGCCAAATGCCTCACGCCGGGCTTGCGCACCGCCTTCGTGCTGAGCCCCGATCAGGACAGCCGCGAACGCGTGCTGGCCGCCATGCGCTCGTTCGCGCTGATGGCCACGCCTCTGATGGGGGCCTTGACGACGCAATGGATCGTCAGCGGGGCGGCGGACACGGTGCTCAACGGCGTGCGGGCCGAAGCGCAGGCGCGCCAACGGTTGGCGCGGCAATTGCTGCCGGGCCCGTTTCCCTCTACTCCAGTCGGCATTCACCTGTGGCAGGCGATGCCGCCGCAATGGACCGCTTCAGATCTGGCGCGCGTCGCGCGCGATGAAGGCCTGAGCGTCACGTCGTCGGACGCATTCCAGGTAGGACAGGCGGCGGGCCCCAACACCATCCGTATTTCGCTGGGCGGCGTGAAGGACCGCGAGGAACTTGCGCAGGCGCTGACCCGCCTGGCCGAACTGATGCGCCGGCGGCCGTATGCGCAGCGCGACCCTATCGTCTAAGGATTGGCACGCGCCTGGCCGCTTTCCTCCAGCAACCAGTCCCTGAAAGCAGCGACGGGCGGGGTCGCAAGCTTGTCCGGCGGCGCCAGGAAAAAATAACCCGCGCCCGTGCTGAAGGCTTCGTCGATGGCGGGCGCCAGCACGCCTTGCTGCAACTCGTCTTCCACCAGGAACGTCGGCAGCAGCCCGATGCCGATACCCGAGGCCACCGCCTGGATCAAGTGGGTGGTCAATTCGAACTGCGCCCCCCAGCGCATGGTGCGCACCGGCAGGCCGTGCGCTTCGAACCAGCGTTGCCACACCGCGGGGCGGGCCGCCACCTGAAGCAGGCTGTGCTGGGCCAGATCTGCCGGCTGGCGGATGGGGTGGCTGGCGGCCAGTTCGGGGCTGATTACCGGGATGACGTGTTCATCCATCAAGCGGTAAGACGCCAACCCGGGCCAGTCGCCGTCGCCCACGGCGATCACGGCGTCGATGCCGGCCAGGTCCAGGTCGAAGCGCGTGACCCGCGAATGCAGGTGGACCAGGATGCCGGGGTGCCGCGCATAGAAGCGGTTCAACCTGGGCATCAGCCATTTCGCGGTAAAGGTAGGCAGCGCAGCCAGATGGAAGGCGCCGCGTCCGGTCCGATGTGAGATCGCCTGCAGCGAAGCGCTGCGGATGCGTTGCAGGGCCGCTTCCAGTTCCTTCTGATACCGCATGCCGGCTTCGGTCAGCAGAATGCGCCGCTTCTCGCGTCGGAACAGCGCGACTTCCAGCAGATCCTCAAGGGCCTGCACTTGCCGGCTGACGGCGCTTTGCGTCAGCGCCAGCTCGGTCGCGGCGCGGGTGAAGCTGAGATGGCGGGCACTGGCTTCGAATGCCAGCAGCAGCGACATGGACGGGGTGAGGCGGCGCGGGTTCATTCTGGAAAGACATGATCGGAAGAGGTTCACTATACCGTGCCCCCCTGCTGCTTCCGATGTTTGTCCGGAAAGCCCGGGCAGAGGCCGATAGGGGTAGATCATTCAAAAAATGAATGATCTGCCTGAGTATTTTCCATTTTCACACTCCCGTTTCCTGACTGAAAATAGGATCAACGGACGGCAGAGGCCTGCCGGGTCCCGGCAAGTTCAATGACGGAGGTAACGATGGATTTGGGTATCAAGGACAAGATCGCGCTGGTGCTGGGCGCAGGCGGCGGCCTGGGGGGCGCCATTGCTGCCTCGCTGGCGCAGGAAGGCGCGCGTGTCGTGGTGGCGGATCTGAACCTGGAGGCAGCTACCGCCACGGCGGACAGGATCAAGTCGGAAGGGCTGACTGCCATTCCAATGCAATGGGACCTGCGCGCACTGGACTCGATCGACAGCCAGGTCGCATGGATCGAATCCCAGGTGGGTCCGGTCGAGATCCTGGTCAACAACACGGGCGGTCCGCCGCCCACGCCTTCGTCGGGCCAGACGGCGGACCTGTGGCGCGAGCACTTCGAAGGGATGGTGCTGTCCGTCATCAAGCTGACCGACCGCGTGCTGCCCGGCATGCGTGAACGGCAGTGGGGCAGGATCATCACCAGCACCTCGTCCGGCGTGATCGCGCCGATTCCCAACCTGGGCATTTCGAACGCGTTGCGCATGTCGCTGGTGGGGTGGTCCAAGACGCTGGCGCGCGAAGTCGGCAAGGACGGCATCACGTCGAATATCGTGCTGCCCGGCCGCATCGCCACCGCCCGCATCTCGTTCCTGGACGAGGCGCGCGCCAAGCGCGAAGGGCGCAGCGTGGAAGATGTCAGCCGCGAAAGCACCGGCAGCATTCCGGTGGGCCGCTACGGGGACCCGAAGGAATACGGCGACGCCGTGGCCTTCCTGGCCAGCGCGCGCGCCAGCTACATCACCGGATCGACGATCCGCGTGGACGGCGGCCTGATCGCCAGCATCTGATCGCAAGCCAAGACATTCAAGGACGTTGAAAATGAAACTGACTGCCGACGCCAAGGGCGTCTTCCCCATCGCGCCCACCCCGTTCTTCGATGACGGCGCGGTGGACCACGCGTCGATCGACCGCATGATGGACTTCTACCAATCTTGCGGCGCGACCGGCCTGACGGTGCTGGGCCAATTGGGCGAAGCGCCGAAGCTGGATTTCGCGGAATCGCTGGACATCGCTTCGCAAGTGATTGGCAAGGCCGGTGGCATGCCCATCGTGGTGGGCGTGTCGGCGCCGGGGTTCGCCTCCATGCGCTCGCTGACGCGCGCCGTGATGGACCTGGGAGCCGCCGGCGTGATGATCGCGCCGCCGAACACGCTGCGCACCGACGACCAGATCGTCACCTACTACCATCAGGCGGTCGAGGCCATTGGCGACGACGTGCCGTTCGTGCTGCAGGACTACCCGCTGACGTTCTCGGTGCAGATGGCGCCGTCGGTCATCCGGCGCATCGTGACGGACCTGGCGTCGTGCGTGATGCTCAAGCACGAAGACTGGCCCGGGCTGGAAAAGATCTCGGCGCTGCGCCGCTTCGAGGCCGAAGGCGCGATGCGCCACATCTCGATCCTGTGCGGCAACAACGGTCTGTTCCTGGACTACGAAATGGCGCGCGGCGCAGACGGCGCCAACACCGGCTATTGCTTTCCCGACATGCTGTGCGACTTCGTCAAATGGGTGGGCGAGGGCAAACGCGAGGCCGCGCATGATCTGTTCGATGCGCACCTGCCGCTGTTGCGCTACGAGCAGCAACCGGGGGTGGGGCTGGCGGTGCGCAAGTACGTGATGATGCGTCGGGGCATCCTGTCCAGCGCCGCGCAGCGCCGCCCGGGCGCCGCCCTGACGCCCGCGGCGAAGGCCGAGGTGGACCATCTGCTGACCCGTTTGGCCAAGCACGATCCGCGCGCCAAAGATCTGGTCTAGGCGTCTTCTGCGTTTTGCGCGTCCTGGGCGATTCGGCGAAAGGACTCGCCGAATTCCTCCAGGGCGATTTCCAGGCGCTGGGTATAGTCATCAAGCGCCGATGCGGCTGCGGCGGGATCGGCGCATAGCAGTTCCAGCGCAGCGCAAAGCGCGCTTAGCTGGGTGTCGTCCGTCATCTGGGCGGCGCCCTTGATGCGGTGGGCAAGCACGCCCAGCCCGGTCCAGTCCCGGTTCGCCTGCAACGTGCGGACTTGCAGGATGTCCTCGTTGTTGACGGTGCTGAAGGCGTGCGCCAACTCATGGATGCGCGCAGGATCAGCAGACGTCAAGTCGACCAGCACGCGCAACCGTTGCGCGTGGCGCGCTGGTCGGGTGGGGAAGGGCGTGTCGCGGGGAAGGGATGTCTGGCTCATGCAAAGCCATTGTGCCGCATAGTGACTTTCGTACTCTTCCTATTTTTTTATTGAAGATACGACAGCACTATGTGCTGTATGCCGAAAAGTATTTCCCCTACGGCGCCCCCCCCATGCGAGTCATCCGTCATATGCCATCACGATATATTCGCGTCATCGTTGCCGACGATCACCCCGCAGTGGCCCTGGGCATCAGTTACGAGCTAGGCCTGGATCCGGCAATCGACGTTATCGGATGCGCCAAGAATTCCACTAGCCTGATCGCCCAGCTTGACGCGCAGCCGTGCGATGTGGTGGTGTCCGACTACACCATGCCGGGCGGCAAGTATGGCGATGGGCTCGCCTTGTTTGCCTTGCTGCGGCGGCGGTATCCCGATCTGCGTATCGCGGTGCTGACCATGATCGATACCCCAACGCTGATCCGGGCCTTGCTGGGGCACGACAAGGTTTGCGTATTGAGCAAGTCTGATCCCACCAGCCACATCGTCAACGCGGTCCATGCCGTGTACCGGGGAAAGACCTACTACTCGCCCAAGATCCAAGGCATGATCGTCAATGAGTCGTCCACGATAGGAAGCCTGCAGCTGACCCGGCGCGAGGCCGAGATCGTCCGGTTGCTCTGTGCGGGGGCGACGGTGACCGAAATTGCGCAACAGTCCCACCGTAGCGTGCAGACGGTCAGCTCGCAGAAAAGAAACGCCATGAAAAAGCTGGGTATCGAACGCGACGCCGACCTGATCCTGTATGGCGCCGACGCCGCTAAAGCCTCTCAGGGCGAAGCCGGGCTTCAAGCGCTTACCGAGCCAGACCCGACCGCCTGGCGCAGTACGTGAAACCCCTGCCTGCTTAGAAACCTACTGCCTGTCCGTCGCGGCGCGAGTCTGAGGCCGCCATATAACCGCCCTGCGGCAGGCGGCAGATCAACTGGGCCGACCCGAACTCCAGGCTGTCTACAGGCGCCACCGCCACGTTGTGGCCGCGGGCGCGCAGCGCCTCCACCACGTCTGCCGGCAGGTGCGATTCCACATTGACGACCGGGCCCTTTTCCACGCGGAAGCGCGGCGCATCGCTCATGGCCTGCGGGTTTTGGCCGAACGCGGCCAGTCGCGTCACCATCTGCAGATGGCCCTGCGCCTGCATCGATCCGCCCATCACGCCGAACGACATCAGCGGTTGGCCGCCGCGCGTGACGAACGCGGGAATGATCGTGTGCATGGGCTTCTTGCGCGGCGCTACCTGGTTGGCGTGGCCCGGCGTGAGCACGAAATTCAAGCCCCGGTTGTGCAGGCTGATGCCCGTGCCGGGCACGACCACGCCCGAGCCGAAGCCGTGATAGTTGGACTGGATGAAGGACACCATGGTGCCGTTGGCATCCGCGGCGGTCAGGTAGACCGTGCCGCCGGTGGCAGGCGTGCCCGCGGTGGGCACGCTGGCGCGGTCCATCGAGATCAGGCGCGCGCGCTCGGCCAGGTAAGCGCGGTCAAGCAGCGCGCGGGCGTCTGTGCGCATATGGCGCGGGTCCGCCACATGGTGGTGCAGGTCCGCGAACGCCAGCTTCATCGCTTCGATGCTGACGTGGTAGTAGTCGGCGCTGTCGCGGCCCATGCCTTCCAGATCGAACTGTTCAAGCATGCCGAGTGCCATCAGCGCGGAAATGCCCTGGCCGTTGGGCGGAATCTCATGCAGCTCGACGTCACGGAACGATTGCGAGATGGGTGCAACCCATTCGGGGCGGTGCTCGGCCAGATCGGCGGCGCTCAGCGCGCCACCCGTCTGGCTGGCGAAGTCGGTGATCTTGCGGGCGAGTTCGCCGCGATAGAAGCTGTCGCCGCCGCTTTCGGCGATCTCGCGCAGGGTCTTGGCCTGGGCGGGAAAGCGCCACCATTCGCCGGCTTGCGGCGCGCGGCCTTGCGGCAGGAAGGCGTCGGCAAAACCGGGTTCGTGCGCCAGCTTGGGCGCTTGAGTGGCCCATTGGCGCGCAATGGTGGGCGATACGGCAAAACCCTCTTCGGCGTAGGCGATGGCGGGTTCGAACAGCTTGGCGAACGGCAGCTTGCCGAAGCGCTCGGACAAGGCCTTCCAGCCCGCTACCTGGCCGGGCACGGTGACGGTGCCCCAGCCGGTGCCGGGCATGGCGTCGCGGCCGTTGAAGTATTCGGGCGTCCATGCGGCCGGCGCACAACCGCTGGAGTTCAAGCCATGCAGGCGGCCGTCATGCCAGACCAGCGCGAACATGTCGCCGCCGATCCCGTTCATGACGGGTTCGACGACGGTCAGGGCGATCGCAGTGGCAATGGCGCTGTCAACGGCATTGCCACCGGCCAGCAGCATGCGTAGTCCCGCCTGCGCGGCCAGCGGCTGGCTGGTCGCGACCGCGTTGGCGGCCAGGACCGGCATTTTTCGGGAAGCGTACGGAAAAGACCAATCGAAGGGGGAGGACATGGATGCTGGAACTCGTAGAAAGGATTACTGCGGGGTGATGCCGGCTTGGTCGATCAACTGCTTGGTGCGCGGGATTTCGGCCTTGATGAAGGCGGCGAACTCCTCGCGGCTGCCGCCGCGCGGTTCGGCGCCGGCTTCGGCGAGCTTACCGCGCAATGCGGGGTCGGCCAGCACCTTGTTCACGGCGCGGTTCAGTTTGTCGAGGACCGGCGCGGGCGTGCCTTCAGGCGCGACCAGACCGTACCACGGGGCGATGTCGTAGCCGGCATAGCCTTGTTCCGCGATGGTGGGGATGTCCGGGGCCAGCGACGAGCGCTGCGAATTCGACATGCCCAGGGCCAGCAACGAACCGCTCTTGACCTGGGGCAGGCCGGTCATGATGGTGTCGAAGTACATCGACACCTGGCCGGACAGCAGGGCCGGAATGGCTTCGCCCGCGCCCTTGTACGGCACGTGCAGGATATCGATGCCGGCGATGGACTTCAGCATTTCGCCCGCCATGTGCGAGGTGGTGCCGGTGCCGAACGAGGCATACGTCAGCTTGCCCGGGTTGGCGCGGGCGTAGGCGACCATCTCAGGCAGCGTCTTGAAGGGCTGCTGCGGATTGGCCAACAGGATGTTCGGCGTGTAGGCCACCATGGACACCAGCGCGAAGGCGTCCGGGTCATAGGCCAGGCGCTTCTGCAGGAAGCGGTTGGTAACGACGGCGGCGGGGCCACCCATCAGCAGCGTGTAGCCGTCCGGCGCCGAGCGCGCCACCGAGGCGCTGCCGATCGCGGCCGCGGCGCCCGGACGGGCTTCCACGACGAAGGGCTGTCCAAGTTCGGTGGCCAGCGCGGCGCCCAGCTGGCGCGAAATCAGGTCGGTCGCGGATCCGGCCTGGAAGGGCACGACGATGCGTACCGGATGTTGCGGCCAATCGGTGGCGGCGGCTGTCTGCGCGCCGGCCTGGGCCGCGAAGGCCACGGCGGCGGCGCCGGCCAGCGTCCGGATGAGACGAAATTTCATGGATTCCCCTTGATCGCGTTATGGAAAACGAGTGCCGCCGGGCGGGTCTGATGCCCGTTCCAGCGCGTAGGGCGCATGACAGCGCCCGGCCAGGATGATTAAACGGGAAGGGGCCATTCCGGCCTATTGGTGTTTGCATCCATGGATCACTGGATCCAGTTTGTGTTATTTTTGCGTTTATCTATCATTGCGGCTTTCCAAGCCGTGGGGACGACGATGCTGCAATTTCAGAAGACAGCGATCAGCGCCGAAGACGAGGCGTACCTGCATTTGCAGCGCGAGATCCGGCTGGGCCGCTATGCGCCCGGCCAGCGCCTCGTGCCGGACGTGGTCGCCAGCGAAATCGGCACCAGCCGCATGCCTGTTCGGGGCGCCTTGCGCCGGCTGGCGTCTGAAGGCCTGGTGGAAATCCGCGCCAATCGCGGCGCGGTGGTGCGCGGCCTGAACCAGCAGGAAATGCTGGAAGTATTTGAGATGCGCTCGGTGCTGGAAGGCTTGGCGATGCGCAACGCCGTACTGCACATGAATGCCGAACACGTCCGCCGCTTGTCCAGCCTGCTGGATCAGCTGGAGCAGGGCTCCGGCGACTATCTGGACTGGACGACTGCGCACCGCGAATTCCACGAATACCTGTGCGGCTTTTGCCAGCAGCCGCGGCTGCTGCGCCAGATCTCCGAACTGCATTCCGTGGTGGAACCCTATATGCGCCTATGGGCGGCCCAGCCCGGCCGCGTGCTGCGCGTGCGCGAATCGCACCAGGAACTGATCGATGCGCTGCAAACGCGCGATCCGGACAAATGCGAGGCGGCGATGCGCCAGCACGTGCTGAATACGGTTCCCGCCCTGCAGGCATTCCTGGAGCAGGCGGCCTGACCGGGGCCGCTCCGTATCAGGCTTCGTTCAACCCGGTGCTCACGGATTTTTTCCGGCGGAACTTGATTTCGCTGGCAAGCACGCCAGCCACGATCAACGCGGCGCCCACCAGCGCAAGCGCCGGCAGCCGGTCGCCCGCCAGGCGCCCGACGATGCCGCCCCAGACCGGCTCGCCCGCGTAGATAACCGTGGCGCGGGTGGGCGATACTGATTTCTGCGCCCAGTTCATAGTCAGCTGGATA
Organism: Achromobacter sp. 18P8.1.1; assembly: GCF_057799415.1. Classification (NCBI taxonomy): domain Bacteria; kingdom Pseudomonadati; phylum Pseudomonadota; class Betaproteobacteria; order Burkholderiales; family Alcaligenaceae; genus Achromobacter; species Achromobacter sp. 18P8.1.1. The sequence goes on from NZ_JBYOKH010000026.1 coordinate 54,383, forward strand.
ATCGCGCTGGCCAGCCCCAGCCCGATGGCAGCGCCGGCCCACAGCCATGAAAACTCGGGCACGCCTTCGCCCAGCACCGGCATCAGCGCAAACGACATCAGGCCAGCGGTCAACAACTGCACCGCGGTCACGCGGCGGCTGTCCACGCGCTTGGCGAACATGCCGATCAGGATGATCTCGGCGGCGATCGCCACCGCGCCGGCCAGGGTGGCGACCTCGCCGGGGCTGAAGTTGAGCGAACCCGCTTCGGGGCCTGCCAGCAGGATCAGTCCCGTGAAGGCCAGCGCCACGCCTATCCAGCTCATCAAGCCCGGCGGGCGCTTCAGCACCGCCCATTGCAGCAGCGGCACAATCGGCACGTACAGCGCCGTGATAAAGGCCGACTGGCTGCTGGTGATGGTGCGCAGGCCGTGCGTTTGCAGGTAGTACCCCAGGAACAATGCGCAGCCGATCGCGACGCCCGCGCCGATCTCGAATCGGGTGATGCCCATCATGTGCTTGCGGAACAGCAGCATCGTCACCAGGCCGGCAATGGTGAAACGCACGCCAACGAAGAACAGCGGTCCGCTATGCTGCATGGCGATATGGATAATGAGGAACGTGCTTCCCCACAGCATGGTGACCAGCACCAGGGCGATTTCCTGGCGCGTCAGGGCGAACATCGATTTGGGCTTCACGGCAGATATCAGGTGTCACTAATTTGAGCAATATACTGCACATTACTAATTCCGAGAGCGATGTCCTCACGCACGTCGGGGCCAATCTGAAGCGGCTGCGCAAGGCGGCGGACCTGAGCCAGACGGCGCTGGCCGACGCCTCGGGCATCAGCCGCCGCATGATTGCGGGGCTGGAGGCCGGCACGGCCAACATCAGCCTGTCCAGCCTGGACAAGCTGGCGCATGCGCTGGGGGTGGGCTTCGTGGATCTTGTCAGCGATCCGGCGCGCGAACGGCGCCGCATCGAGGCCCGCGCCTGGCGCGGCAAGCGGCCCGGCAGCCAGGCCGTGCTGCTGGGCGCTGCCCCGGCCAGCTGCGAGGCGCAGTTGTGGCTGTGGGTGCTGGCGCCGGGCGAGACTTACGTGGCTGAGCCCGATCCGCCCGGCTGGCACGAGATGGTCTACGTCATGGAAGGCACGCTGCGGCTGGAATTGTCGGGCGTGGTGCAGCAAGTGCAGACCAACGACTTCGCCATCTACAGCAGCGCCCAGCCGTATTCCTATCGCAATGACGGTGACGCGCCGCTGCGCTTTGTGCGCAATGTATTGAGATAGCGCGGTGCAGTACCGGCGCCCGGCGGGGCTCTCCCGGCCGGCCGTGGGTTTGCCGCCACGGCCCGATTTTTCCTCTGCCACGGGGGCAGGCCTCTCGGCTAGAATCGAGAATAATATTCATTCCTAAGTCGCTCGGTTGCATGGGCGTCAAGTCCGCCCCATGTCAGACCAGGCTCCCGACCTCTCTCTCGAAGCGCTGTACAGCGACCACCACCCCTGGCTGGTGGGCATGCTGCGTCGCAAGCTTGGCAATCGCGACAACGCCGCCGACCTGGCGCAGGATACTTTCCTGCGCGTGCTGGCCAACCGTAACGTCGAAGCCATCCTGCGTCCGCGCGAATACCTCGCCACCATCGCCCGCGGGCTGGTGACCGACGCCTACCGCCGCCAAGCCATCGAACGTGCCTATCTGGAAACCCTGGCCGCGCGGCCCGAACCGGTCGCCATCTCGCCCGAGGCGCGCGCCATCGTGCTGGAAACCGTTCTGGCCATCGATCGCATGCTGGACGAGCTGGGGCCGCGCACCCGCGCGATCTTTCTGTTGGTGCAGTTCGAGGAACTGACCTACGCCCAGGCCGGCGCCAAGTTGGGCGTGTCCGTGACCACTATCAAAAAGCACATGGTGCGCGCGCTGACGCAGTGCCTGCTGCTGGCCGCAGACTAGGGACTGCCTGCCGTGCTGCAACGGATTGATCCATGACGGTTCCCGCAGAAGCGCTGGAAGCAGCCGCGCGCTGGTACGTGGCCTTGCAGGACGTCGATGCCAACGAGGCGACGCGCGCCGGTTGGGGCCGTTGGCTGGACGCCGACGTCCGCCACCGCCAGGCCTGGGCGCGCATGCTGGACTTGCAAGAGCGGCTGGGCAGCGTGCCCGGCGACGTGTTGCTGCCCACCCTGCAAGCCGCCCGGCAGCAGCAGCGCCGGCGCCTGTTGGCCCTGGCCCTGCTGGCCGGGGGCGGCGCGGCGCTGGGCCTGTACAGCACACCGCCCTGGCGGGTGCTGACCGCGGGGCTGCGTACCGCCACCGGCGAGCGGCGCACGGTGACGCTGCCCGACGGCGGCATGCTCTATCTGAATACCGGGTCCGCCGTCGACGTCGACTACGGGTCTGAACGCCGGCTGCTGCGCCTGTACCAGGGTGAGGTGCTGGTGCAGACCGCGCCCGACAACGCCGGCCGCCGGCCGTTCGAGGTGCTGACACCGGACGGCAGCGTGCGCGCGCTGGGGACGCGCTTCTCGGTACGCCGCGATGAGGACGCCACCCGGGTCGCGGTCTTCCAGGACGCCGTGCTGCTGCAGCCCGCCGATCCGAGCGCTGCGCCCCTGCGCCTGTCGGCGGGCCAGCAAAGCCTGTTGACGGCGCGTGCCGCCGCGGCGCCCCAGCCCGTGCTCCAGACGCAGGCCGCCTGGGTCGACGGCCGGCTGGTCGCCATCGACCAACCACTGGGCGACTTCATCGCCGAGCTGGCACGCTACCGCAGCGGCAGCCTCACCTGCGATCCGGCGGTGGCCCACCTGCGCCTGTCGGGCGCTTTCCGCCTGGCCGATACCGACGCCGTGCTGGAAAACGTGGCCGCCTCGCTGCCCGTGGCGCTGCGCACCCGCACCCGCTATTGGGTGCGCGTCGTGCCGCGTTGATCCAAAAATATTTTCATCGCGGGGTTGCTCTTTCCCGTTCTCGTCCGGCCTACCAGATAGGGCCGCCTGGTCCAGGGTCTGCCAACCCTGCCTGGGACCTTGCGGCATGTTCCGTCCTGCCTATGAGAGCCGCCGTGTCCCGCAAGCCGCAAGCCGCCGATTTCCGTTCCGAACCCCGCTCGCCATCCCGTTCTGAAGCCCGCCCTGGGCGCCACGCCGTTGCCGGTAAGACTCGCCGCCTGACGGGCGCCCTGGCTGCACCGCGCCTGTTGCCCGTCCTGCTTGCCGCCGCCGTGTGGTCCGCCTGGGCCGTCGGCCCCCTGGCGCCCGCCGCGCGGGCCCAGTCCGCGCCTGCGGCGCGTAGCTACGACATTCCCGCCGGTCCGCTGGACGTTACGCTGAGCCGCTACGCCGCCGCCGCCGACATCACCCTGTCGTTCAACGCCGACCAGACCCGTGGCCGCCAGTCCGCCGGCATCCGGGGCAGCTACGCCGTGGACGCCGGCCTGGCCTATCTGCTGGCCGGCAGCGGACTGGAAGCACGCCACCGCGGCGGCGGCAACTACGTGCTGCGCGAGGCGCCCGCGGCCGGCGTCACCACGCTGCCCGCCGTCACCGTCACCGGCGAAACAGCCTTCAGCGCGGTGCCCGGCTACGCCGCCAGCCGCACGGCCACCGCCACCAAGACCGACACGCCGATCCTGGAAGTGCCGCAGTCCGTCTCGGTGGTCGGCCGCGACGAAATGGAAGCGCGGGGCGCGCTGGATGTGATGGACGCCGTGCAATACACCCCGGGCGTATCCGGCAATACTTACGGCCCCGACAACCGCGGCTGGGAATACATCGACCTGCGCGGTTTCTCGACCTACTACGTGTCGTTCCGCGACGGCCTGGCGCAGACGCCGACCGGCGTCACCCGCTACTCCACCGAACCCTATGGCCTGGAACGCATCGAAGTGCTGCGCGGTCCGTCGTCGATGACCTTCGGCCAGGGTGATGCGGGCGGCGTGCTCAATCGCATCAGCAAGCGGCCCACCGGCGAACGCATCCGCGAGGTGGCGGTGCAGTACGGCAGTTACGATCGCAAGCAGTTGGCCTTCGACCTGGGCGACGCCTTCGGCCAGGACGACACGCTCAGCTACCGGCTGGTGGGAGTGGGGCTGGACAGTGATGACCAGGACAAATACCCCAATGGCGACAAGATCAACCGCAAGCGCCTGTATCTGGCGCCTTCGTTGCGCTGGCAGCCCAGCGCGGCCACGTCGGTGACGTTGCTGGCCGAGTACATCAAGAACAAGACCGGCGAAGATCCCTACTATTTCGCCAAGGACTACAAGCTCACCGATGTGAAGATGGGCGACCCGGGCTTCAGCCGCATGCGCAGCGAGCAGGCATCGATCGGCTACCTGCTGGAACACCGCTTCAACGATGCCTGGACCTTCCGCCAGAACTTCCGCTATAGCCACCTGTCGATGGACCGGCGGGTGATCTGGACGGACGAAGTCAATGAAGACGTCACGGCGATATCCCGCGTTGCCCGCACCTGGGACGACCCGCTGAGCCAATCCGTGGTGGATACCCAGATGCAGGGCAATCTGCGGCTGTGGGGCACCGAGCACACCGTGCTGATGGGGTTCGACTGGAGCGAACAACGCGCCAAGGCCAACCGCTACATCGGCCCGGCGCCCGACCTGGACCTGCTCAACCCCATCTATGGCGTGCCCATCGCCACGCCCACCAATCCGCTGGCCGACTACCGCCAGACGATCCGCCAGGCCGGCCTGTATCTGCAAGACCAGATCAAGCTGGATGACCACTGGATCGTGACGCTGGGCGGGCGGCAGGACCGGGTCACCTCGACCACGAACGACCGCCTGCACAGCACCAGCCAAAAGCAAACGGACAACGCCTTCAGCGGCCGGGCCGGCCTGACCTACCTGGCGGACAACGGCCTGGCGCCTTACATCAGCTATTCGGAATCGTTCATACCCAACAGCGGCGTGGACGCGGACAACAACGCCTTCAAGCCCAGCCGCGGCAAACAGGTGGAAGTGGGCGTCAAGTACCAGCCGGCGGGTTCGCGCAGCCTGTACACGCTGGCCGTGTTCGACCTGAACAAGACCAACATCGTCAGCTACAACCCCATCACCGACGAACAGCGCCAGACCGGCAAGCAGCGCGCCCGCGGCATCGAACTCGAAGCCAAGGGCGAACTGCTGCGCGGCCTGAACGTCGCCGCGTCCTACACCTATCTGGACATGGAGGTGCGCAGCAGCGGGGATCCCCTGGAGGTCGGGAAGATCCCGATGGGGGTGCCCAAGCACACCGCGGCCCTGTGGCTGGACTACACCTTGGCCCAGGGCCTGGGTGCGGGCGCGGGGGTGCGCTATACCGGCCGGCGCCAGAACGACGAGCACAACACCTCCAGCGAGCCCGGCGTGGCCCTGGTCGACGCCGTGGTGCACTACGAGACCGGGCCGTGGCGCCTGGCGCTGAACGCCACGAACCTGTTCAACCGCGACTACTACTCGATCTGCTACATGGGCGAGTGCTACCGCGGCGCCGAGCGCACCCTGGTGATGACGGCGCGCTATCGCTGGTAGCTTAGAACTCGTATTTCAACGTTGCCACGACATTGCGTTCTTCGCCGTAGTAGCAGTAGTTCAGGCTGGCGCATGACGCCACGTAGGTCTTGTCCAGCAAGTTGTTGGCGGCCACGCGCACGCTCATCCCCTTGAGCGACGAGGACAGCCGGCCCAGGTCGTAGCGCACCGACAGGTCTACCAGCGTGTAGGCCGGCACCTTCAGCGTGTTGGCGCTGTCGGCCCAGCTTGTGCCCACGTAGCGCACGCCGGCGCCCACGCCCAGTCCGGAGTCGAACTGGTAGTCGCCCCACAGGGACGCCATGTGGCGCGGCGCCTGGTACGGCGTGTTGCCGGCCAGACCCTCGGTGGATTCGCGGTAGGTCATCGCGGTGAAGGTGTAGGCGGCCAGCATGGTGAAGTTGTCGGTCAGGCGCGCCTTGCCTTCCAGTTCGATCCCGCGCGACCGCACCTTGCCCGCCGGCGTGTAGTAGGTCTGCGCCAGCACGCGGTTGGCCACGTTGTCCTGCGTCAGGTCGAAGGCGGCCAGCGTCACCATGTTCTCGGTGCCGGGCGGCTGGAACTTCACGCCCGCTTCGTATTGCTTGCTTTGCGTGGGCGGCAGCAGGTTGCCTTGCTGGTCCGTGTAGGCATTGGGGTTGAACGACTCGCTATAGCTGACGTAGGGCGACACGCCGTTGTCGAACAGGTACACCAGACCCGCGCGCTTGGTGAACTTGGATCCGCTCCAGCTCTGCTTGGACGCGTAGTCGCCAGTGCGGCTGGATTCGGTCGTGCGGACTTCGTCCTGGCGGCCGCTCAGGGTCAGACGCCAGCGGTCATAGGCCAACTGGTCTTGCAGGTAGAAGCCGGTCTGCTCCAGGCGGCGGTCGAAGAAGGTGCGGCTGATGATCTGCACATTGCCATTGGCATAGTCGGGATTGAAGGCGTTCAGGTTGGACGCCGAGCCGGAATCCCATCGGCCGTCGGCGTGGCGGTTCTGGTAGTCCAGGCCCAGCAGCACGGTGTGCTTGACCGCGCCGGTCTCGAACTTGCCTTGCAATTGGTTGTCGATGGCGAACGCGTTGAGCGATTCATCGGCGCCCGAGTAATAGCGGTTCAACTCCGTGCCGTTAGCCCAGCCGTAGCCGTAGACCTGCTTGAGCGCGACGTCGGATGAGACATACCGCGCGTTCTGGCGGAACGTCCAGCGGTCGTTGAAGCGGTGGTCGAACTGATAGCTGAAGATGCGCTCGTTGCGCTTGAATTCGTTGTTGTCGGGATCGGAATCCACGAAATGGCGCGAGATGCGCTGGCCCGCATGGTCGTTGGTGATGCTGGCGTCCGCCGGCACGCCGCTGTGGAAGCCGCCGCTGGGGTCACGCTGCAGATAGGCTTGAAGCAGCAGGCTCGTGTCCGGCGTGAAGTTGAACATCACCTGCGGGGCGATCGCATAGCGTTCTTCGCGCGTATTGTCGAACTGGGTGTCGGTGGAGCGGCCCAGGCCGGTGACGCGATAGGCCACCTTGCCGTTATCGTCCACGGGGCCGGCGATGTCGAAGCCGGCGCTCTTCTGGCCCTGCGTGCCATAGGACACCTCCACCGAGCGGTACGGATCGAACAGCGGGCGCTTGCTGGTCAGCTGTACCAGACCGCCGGGGGCGCTGCGGCCGAACAGCACGGAAGAGGGCCCGCGGAACACGTCGATGCGCTCGACGAAGTAGGGATCGATCTGGATCGAGCTGAAGGTGCCGGAATCGCTCAGCAGCTTCAGGCCGTCGTAGATGGTATTGTCCGTGCTGTTTTCGATGAAGCCGCGCAGCGCCACATAGTCGTAGCGGTCGGCGGCGCCGACCAGGCCCGTGAAGGCGCCGGGCGTGTAGCGCAGCGCTTCCGTCACGCTGCGGGGCTTTTGTTCGTCGATCTGTTCGCGCGTTACGACCGACACGGACTGCGGCGTCTCGATCAGCGGCGTGTCCGTCTTGGTGGCGCTGGAACTGGTCGAGGCCAGCAGGCCCGAGGTCGGGTCCAGCGCGCCCGGCACGCTCTGGCCGCTGACGCGCACGGCAGGCAGCGTGGTCGTCCCGGGCACGGGCGCCGCCACCAGCACGTAGCCGCCCGCACTGCGCGCGGCGGTAAATCCGCTGCCGGCCAGCAGCACGCGGAAGCCCTCATCGACGCGGTAGCGTCCGTTCAGCCCGTTGGTGGTCAAGCCCTGGATGCGGCTGGCGTCCACGGAAATCGCCACGCCGGCCTGCTGCGCATAGCGGTTCAAGGCCGGAGCCAGTGGGCCGGCGGCAATGTCGAACGGGATCGCGGTATCGGTCTGCTGTTGGGCATGGGCGGGCAGGGCGGCGGCCGCGCCCAAGGTGGCCAGCAGCAGGCTGAAGGCCAGCGGGGTGTAGCGGAGGTTCAAAGTCGGCAGGGGCATGGAAAGTTCCGTGTGCGTGAGTGTCCTGATTGCTATGACGCACCAGATCGGAAAAGCGGAACTCCGCCGCAAAAGAGAACGCTATCGGCCCGGCCCAGCCCGATCCACGATGACGACCCAGGGCGTCAACGTGCGCACCCGGATGGGGAAGCTGCTGGCCAGCAGCTGCAGGGCGCGGTCGGGATCGTCCAGCGGCAGGACGGCATTGACCTGCAGGCCGGCCAGCGCGTCGCGGTCTACGCGCAAGAGGCCGCTGCGGTAGCGGCCCAGTAGTTCAAGTACATCGGCCAGCGGCTTGTCCTGCACGACCAGGCGCCGGTATTTCCAGGCGTCTTCGACGGCGGCGGCGTCCAGCGGCTGCGGCGCGCCCACGCCTTGGGCGGTGATGCGCACCTGCTCGCCGGCCTGCACCTGCCGGGCATGGTCCGGGGCGGTGTCGTCGCGGGCGGTGGCCAGCACCTTGGACTCCAGCATGCTCAACACGGTCACGCCGGATTCCGCGCTGACGACAAAGCGGGTGCCCAGTGCACGAACGCTGCCTTGCGTGGTGCGCACCACGAAAGGCCGCGTCGCGTCATGGGCGACTTCAACCAGGATATCGCCGCGCACCAATTCCACTTCGCGGCGCTGCGGGTCGAAATGCAGGTTGACCGCCGTGCCCGGCTCCAGGGTTACGCGGCTCTGGTCAGCCAGCACATGGGTCTGCCATTGGCCTGCGCCGCTGCGCATATCCGCCAACAGATAGGACGACGGATAGAAATGCAGGAACACGGCGAGTGGCGTGGCCAGTGCCGCCGCCAGCGCCAGGTTGGCCGCCACGCGCCGGATGCGGCGCCGCCTGCCGCCTGCCCAGCCGGCTTTCAGGCCCGCATGCAAAGGCGTGGTCTGCCCGGCGGCATCGTCGCGCAATGCGCCCAATTGCGTCAGCACGGCTTCCATTCGCCGCGCCGCGGCGTCGTGGCGCGGGTCTTGGCGCTTCCAGGCATCGAAGCCTGCACGCAAGCGATCGCGGTCGGCCGGGCTGGCGTCGTCTTCGGTCAGGCGCATCAGCCATTGGGCCGCTTCGCGCGCGATGTCCTGGGAGCCGGCAGAGCTCATGCGTCCACCGCGTCGTGGCAATGCAGCAGCGCGGACACCAGGTATTTGCGCACCATGCGGTCGGTCACGCCCAGCTTGGCGGCAATCTCGGCATGCGTGTCGCCATCCAGGTAATGCAGCAAAAAGGCCTGGCGTGGACGTTCCGCCAGGCCTTCCAGGATGGCGCTGATCTGGGCCAACGCCTGCGACGTCATCAGGATCTGTTCGGGCGAGGGCGCGCCCGGGTGATCGGCCATGGCCAGGCTCAGCTCGGCCAGATAGGCATCTTCCACTTGGCGGCGGCGGGCCTGGTCAATGATGAGCCGGCTGGCGGTCACCGACAGGAAGGCGCGCGGTTCGCGCACCGCGGCCAGCGCGTCGCGCGATGCCAGGATGCGGGCAAAGGTGTCGTGCACCATGTCCGCCGCATTGTGCGGGCAGCCCAGCTTTTTCTTCAGCCAAGCCAGCAGCCAGCCGCCGTGGTCGACGTACCAGGCGTGCAGCTCGGAATCGGGGCGGGAGGTTGCCGAAGGCATGAAGAACGCGCGGTGGCCGGAATGACGAAAGGCCACCCCTCGGGCAGCTTATGAATGAAAATCGATATCAATTATATTTGCTTCGCTGAAATTTGCGAGTCACGCGAAAGTGTCCGGTGACCGAACCGGAATTCCCGGCGGGTAGGGGTGGTATGCGTATTGGTGGCTTATAGCCAGGAGTAATATGTCGCCTCCGGCGGCTTTCTCCGCCGGCAAGAACAAGCCGATTCACGCCTCGCCCTTCCCACCCGTGTCGATAGCGGATTCTTTCCGCGCCTCCCCTGCGGTGTCTGTAAGCCCTGGCGCATGAACGGCCATAAGAAGACATCGAGGAGAAGCACTTGGACAAGCAAGAGTCGGGCGGCTGGTATTTCGGCTGGAACATCGTCGGCGCCGCCGCGGTACTCACCCTGTTGACGGTCGGCCTGCGCATGGGCATCGGGCCGTTCTTCCTGCCGATGGCGGACGGGCTGGGATTTTCGCGCAGCCTGCTATCGGGCATCGTCGCGATCGGCATGCTGTGCTATGGCCTGGCCATGCCGCTGGCTGGCTACCTGGTCAGCACGCGCGGCACCCGCTTCGTGCTGCTGACCGGCACCGCCATTGTCGTGGCGTCTTCCTTGTGGACGGTGTTCGCCCGGGGCCCCCTCGAATTCCTGCTGTCATTCGGCGTGGCGCTGTCCGTCGGGCTGGCGTTCACCAGCCCCGTGGCGCTGACCCCCGTCATCAGCCGCTGGTTCACCCGCCAGCGCGGCATGGCGCTGTTCTTCCTGTCGACCGGATCGATGGCGGGCATCGCCCTGATGACGCCCACTCTGACATTCGCGATCGAAGCCGTGGGCTGGCAGGAAACACTGCTGGCGTTCGCCGTGCTGTTCGCCTTGCTGACCGTACCGGTCGCGCTCTTCATCATGCGCGACACCGCGCCCGAACACACTGACCTGCTGCCGCATCAGATCATTGACAACAAGTCATCCGCCAAGCCCGCCGCCCGCGGCCCCGCGCCGAACGTGCGCGATGCCTTGCGCACGTTGCCGTTCTGGCAAGTGGCGCTGGGGTTGTTCGCCTGTGGCTACAGCATGAACCTGCTGGGCACGCACGGCATGCCGATGCTGATGGATCATGGCTTTGACGCCACCACGAGTTCGCTGGGCATCGGGCTGATTGGTCTGGTCGCCATCTTCAGCACCCTAGTGCTGGGCCGCATGTCGGACCAGGTCGAGCGCCGCAACATCCTGGCGGCGATCTATCTGGTGCGAGGGCTGGGGTTCTTCGCGCTGGTCATGGTGGGCGCGCACTGGGAGCTTTATGCCGCTGCCACGATCGGCGGCATTGTCTGGGCGGGCAGCATCGCCTTGTCGTCGGCGATTCTTGCCGACGTCTATGGCATCCGTCTCGTCGGCGTGCTGTATGGCCTGACGTATCTGGGCCACCAGGTAGGCGGCATGATCAGTTCGTGGCTGGGTGGGTGGGCGTTCGATACGTTCCACACGCATTGGGTCGCCTTCGGATCGGCTGGCGTGTTGCTGCTGCTGGCCGCGGCGATTTCGCTCCGGCTGCCGGGGCGCGGCCTTGCGCGCGCGCCGGCAGCCGTGGGACGCTGAATCAGCGGTCTTTCAGCAGTGAGACCAGTTCGGGCACGTAGCGGTCACCGCCGCCCTGCGTGACGGCCTGGTCGAAGGTGTGCTGCACGGCGGCGCCGATCTCGCGCACCGCGCCGGCTTCCGCCGCCATCGTGTTGTAGTAGGACAAGTCCTTCTGCGCGTTCGACATGAAAAAGCGCAGCGACGACGGGTCCTGCTCCAGCAGATACGGCTTGATGCGTTCCAGCGCCACGCCGCCGCCGCCGCCCTTGGCCAGCACATCGGCGAACACGGCAGGGTCGATATCCGAACGCAGTGCGCAGGCAGCCGCTTCCGACAACAAGGCCACCACGCCCAGCGATACGTAGTTGTGCAGCAGCTTCATGCGGTGGCCGGCACCGATCGGACCCGCGTGCGTGATGTTCTCGGCAAAGCAGGCCAGGATTGGCTTGCATTCTTCAAACAAGGCCGCGTCGCCGCCCACCAGCAGGTTCAGCCGGCCTTCGGCGGCTTCCTTCGGCGTGCGCGTCATCGGCGCGTCCAGGAAGCGCCCGCCGGATTCCGTCACGGCCTGCGCCACCTTCACGGTGGACGAGGGGATGGCCGTCGAGCAATCGATGATCACGGTGCCGGGACGCAGGCCTTCCAGCACGCCGCCCTCGGACAGCAGCACGGCTTCCACCTGCGGACTGCCCGTCACGCACAGGATGATCACGTCCGACTGCGCAGCCAGCGCGGCGCCGCTGTCCACGCTGGTCGCGCCGGCGGCCTTCAACGTATCCAGGGGCTGATTGCCCGGGTGTTCAAGGACGGTCAGGGTGTGACCATGCTTGACCAGATTGCTTGCAATGCCGTGGCCCATGAGGCCGATTCCAACCATGCCGACTTTCGCCATCTTCCACTGCTCCTGCCATGTGTAGGGATTTGTTGTGCTGTAAATCTTACTCTCAGAATTCAGGTGGGGACGCCCATGAGGTGCCGGTTTGCGGTACTTTCATCCCTCCAATATCGGATTCCCGTGATTCAGGCTATGACAGATTCCATCCCCGAGGGTTTTGCGCGCTGGCGCCCCAGCAGTCCCTTCATGACGCACCTGGCCGATCTGGGTGCCTTGTACCGGCGCGATACGGACAGTGTGCTGGCATTGCGGGTGGGCGAGGCGCACACGAACATGCACGGCATGGCGCATGGGGGGCTGTTGGCCACCTTGGCCGACAGCGCGCTGGGCCATACCATCGCGCAGCAAGCGCAAGTGTCCATCGTGACGGTGCAGATGTCGGTGGAGTATCTGAACGCGGTGCAGCCGGGCGATTGGCTCGAGGCGCACGTGCAGATCGACAAGCAAGGCAAGCGCCTGATCTACGCCACGTGTCTGCTAAAAGTGGACGGCCGGCTGATGCTGAAGGCCAACGCCGTGTTCGCTGTCCGCCACGCGGCCGTGCCCGCCTCCGATGGCTAAGCCGCCTGCCGCGCGCGCCGTCACAGATACGGCGTGGCCAGCCAGATGATCTTGTTGCGCAGCCGCTTGGCAAACGGCGCCTGCGTCAGATCTTCCAGCGCCACGCGTTTGGCCTGGCCGATCAGGCCGTCAACCCGCTCGCCGATCCAGCGAGCAACGGTGGGGTCGTAGATCTCGGTGTCGAGCTCGAAATTCAGCCGCAGGCTGCGCGGGTCGAGGTTGGACGAGCCCACATACGCCCAGGCGTCATCCACCGTCATCAGCTTGGAATGGTCGAACGCGCCATGCGCGCGCCACACCCGGCAACCCGTGCGCACTACCTGGTCCAGCTGCGCCGACATCGCGTAGTCCACCAGCCGCAGGTTGTTCTTGCCCGGGATGACGATGTCCACATGGATGCCACGCCGCGCGGCGGTCGCCAGGGCCCCGATCAGCGTCTGGTCGGGCAGGAAGTAGGGCGACTGGATGCGCACATGGCGTTGCGCCACCGCCAGCGCGCCCAGCAGCATATTGTGCGAGCTGCCCAGCGCCCGGTCGGGGCCGGACGGCACACAACGCATCGGCACGTTGCCTGAGGGCGGCAAGGCGTGCGGGTCGAACCAGGGCTTGGCGGGCAAGGATTCGTGCGTCGTGAAGTTCCAGTCGTGCGCAAACACCGACATCAGCTGCGTTACGATCGGCCCCTCCACGCGGAAGTGCGTGTCGCGGTTGGTGGCGTCGCCCGCCAGCGCGCTGACAAAGGCCGCGCGCACGTTCATTCCGCCGGTGAAGCCCACGCGCCCGTCGATCACCAGTACCTTGCGATGGCTGCGCAGATTCGCGTAGGGCATGCGAAGCACGCCCAGCGGGTTCGTCATGAAGCGCGCCACCGGCACCCCGCCGCGCGCCAGCATGCGCACGATGGGCGGACGCGAATACTTGGAGCCGATGGCGTCGATCAGCACCCGCACCTCGACGCCGCGCTCGCGGGCTTCGATCAGCGCCTGCGCCAGCTCGCGCCCGATCGCGTCGTTGTCGAAGATGTAGCTTTGCATCGCCACGGCGTGACGCGCGTCGCGGATGGCCTGCAGCATGGCCGGGTAAGTTTCGTCGCCACCGGCAAGCGGCCGCACCGCGTTGCCGCCCAACAGCCGGAAACGGCTGACGCGGTCGCCCAGCACTTTCAGGGACGCAAACTGCGGCCCCGAAATGGGCGCCACGTCCACGGGCAAGGTCTCGACCTGCTCGGCATCCACCACCATCGCCTCGTCGCGCTGCTGCGACAGCCGCGTCTTGCGGATCCGGTTGATCCCCGCCACGAAATAGAACAGGGCGCCGAACAACGGCGAGAACAACGCCACCCCGACCCAGCCGATGGCCGCCCGCACGTCCTGCTTGGTCATCGCGGCATGCACCGCCGCGCCCGTGCCCGCCACGATGCTGATGGCAAAAACCAGATGGGGCCAGTAATCGATCAAAATTGCGTGTATGCGATCCATAGCGACGGCGTAAAAGATGGCCTCCAAGTGGGAACCATGCGGAAGGATAGCAAGCTGTGACAGTCAGGCAAGTGAAATTGGGGGCAGGGCGTTTGACGGGCCAAAAAAGTGTGCTATAGTTCGGCCTCTTCGTTGTTGAGCTTCTTTCTGAAGCGCGGCAGCAAAAGAAAAAGGCGCTGCGAAAGTAGCGCCCGAAAAGTAACACCAAGCAGTACCAGAGGTGGCTGTAGCTCAGTTGGTAGAGTCCTGGATTGTGATTCCAGTTGTCGTGGGTTCGAGCCCCATCAGCCACCCCAAAGAATTCAAAGAAATCAGGCACTTACGCGAAAGCGAAGTGCCTTTTTTCATTTCGGGATGTGAATTTTTAAATAGAAATTCGAAGTTTTAAATTCACTCTGTTGCTGCGGCGCTTGTCACCAGTCGGCGATCATAGTGTTTATGCGTCGTTGATAGGTTCCCGTGACCGGCGAAGTCGTACGCGTCTTTGGCTTGCATTTCCAGCTTTCTGAAAACTGCTGCCGGCCGAATATCAAGCAGCGAGAAGTAGAGCGGATGATCCGTGACGAGGTCAGTTTCGTTTACAGATTGGTCCTGAGCTCTGATCCACGCGTTCATGGCGTCTTGCCAAGAAGATCCCCATCCTGACCTTGAATAGCAAGCGCCCCGGCGGGTTGCAGCGAACAGGTATTTGCTAGCGATCTTGTCCTCTCGGTGTAGGGCGCGTTCGACTACGCAACGCAATCGTCGAGACCAGTATCGCCGCTTTATTGAGGCTGCTTCACCTTTTTTCCGTTTTGCGGAGACGACGATAACGCCATCACGTTGGAGGCCGTCTTTTGTGAAAGGACGCACTTCGGCGGCACGAAATCCGTGACATGCGTGAGTCACCAGGGAGAGCAGGGCGCTGCGCTCAATTCTGTTGCAGAGACGACCGGTGCGAGCTTTCAACGTGAAGTCTCCGACGGGGTGAAGGCCGACTTTCAACGCCGTCGAGAAGTCCTCGAGCAAGCGCGTCGCGGGCCTTCTGCTTACCTGGTGGAACTCCATCAGCTGCCGCAGCTTCGACCTGAAAGATCTTTGGAACGTGGATATGGAGATCGGCGACGACATGCTGGCGGTCATCAACTTGATCCGCTATTCGCGGTCCTATCCAGATAGTCTGAGTACGCCAGTGCACGAACACTTTCAGAAGCGGGTCAAGCTCTGGCGGCTGCACCTCGTTTTCAGGACTGAGAAGATAGGCATGATCGTCAACATCCGTTCCAATAAACGCCAAATCCAAGCCAACTTCGAACGGTTTTGAGCCCAATCGTTTACGCGCGGATGTCCGTCACAGCTCGTGGGGTGGCATGTGCTGCGCCTTCGTCAGCGAAGGATGTGCTCGTGTAGGACTTCAAAATCGATAGGCTTGACAAGGTAAGCATCCACGTCGGGGGGTAGATTGTTCATGCCATGGTTAGAGGCAAGCCCGCTGAGCACGACGATCCGAGCATCCGGACAGAGTGCCGTTATCTGACTCGCGAGCTCCAATCCCGAAATGTCGGGCAATTCGACGTCGAGAAGAACGGTGTCAGGTTGGAACGTCAGGCAAGCGCGCAACGCGTCACTGCCTGTGCTGGCGATGTCGACGGTAACCCCGTCTTCAAGCGTTAGGCATTCGGCAAAAAGTTCTGCCGTAGCAATGTCGTCATCGACTAGAAGAATGCGCATTGCGGTGTCCTCGATATGGCCGGGATCCTGGGATCTGGGGGAGGGGGACATTATTGAAAAAATCACGAGACGTCTGTGCAGCACCAAGTGTTTAGCCGCTAAACCCTTGGCACGCCTAAGCCTCGCTGGGCAAACGAAGAGCCCCACCCGATAGGGCTGAGGCGCCGGCGAGAGTCTTTGGGGTCAGTGAATATGCAGCATAGCGGGATCGCTTTGTGCGTGCGCGGTGAAAAGCGACCAAGGTACGTTGGTCCGAGGAGTAGCACGCGCCCGCTTCCAGCCAGCCTCCCAGGCTTCCAAGCGTCGGTTCCATTGGGCTACCGGGCTCCCCCGTGTGTGCGGGCATTGAGTCCGCTCGTAGGTACGGGCAATCGAGCATGCTAAGACCTTTTCTGGCGGCCTCTGCTCCTAGCTTTTGGGTGTCGTTATACACGGCGGTACCCTCCAAAAGTAGATCAGTGGGAAGGAAATATTGCCCCAACAGCTTTGGCGTCGCAACAGTGTTACAGCCCTGATGAGCGATGAATTTGTGACGCGTTATTGCTGTACCCCACGGCATCCACCAGCCCTGGTAATAGCGCCGGCCGTCAATTTCCTCGAACCCACAGACCATCAAGCCGCGGTCGGACGAGAATGTCAGCAGTTCGGGCTGCAGCAGATCTGGAAAGGCTCCCTTTTTCAGTGGCGCCGAATTTCTGAAGGCCATCCAGGGGCATGACGCGGATATACCGCTTCATGTCTTCGCGCAGGATCGAGTACATGCGAACGGTCCCGGTGATGGTCGGACCGGGATCTCTTTCATGGCGCTTTTCGCCGAGGTAGTGGGTGCGGGTGACGGTGCAGCGCATGATGCGCAGTATTTAAAATACTGAATGAACATGGGTCTTCGCCTGTCGGCAGCATTTTTCCAGGAATGCTAAATTCATTTTCGACGAAGACGGAGATGCCATGGCTGAACGCGCGATTATTCGAAAAGGGGATCGAACCTCGCATGGCGGGACAGTGGCCGAAGGCTTGCCTACCTCGATGCTTCTCGGACGAGAAATCGCCCTGGTGGGCCACAAGGTTGCGTGCCCGAAGTGCAAGGGCGCCTTTCCCATCCTGCCGGACCCAGGGCGCAATCATTCCTTCATGGGCAACGACACCGCCGTGGAAGGGATGCGCACCGCATGCGGAGCGGTATTGATTGCTTCGCAGATGGTGGCACGTATCAGTGAGGCCGAAGGCTTGTCCGGCCCCGCGAGCCAGGCGACGCCGCAAAGCGACACCCTTTGCCAGGAATGCTTGGAGTCGGCGGCACGGACTGCCGCAACGACCGTGGCGCGAGGGTAGCGCAGTGACGGCTCAAGTCGAGGAATACCTGAACGCGCGTCAACAGCAAACGGCCTATCCCCTGCGGCTATATGGCCTGGTGGATGGGCTGCTATACGCAGAAGGTGTAGCCGGAGTTCCCTTGTCCCGGTCCTCATGTTGCATTGCGCTATTCGACGGCACGGCCGATGAAGCGCTCGCCCATGCCGGTCCTTGGTTACTGGATTGCTCGGCCCACCGAGACGGTCATATGCCTGCGCTGCAACGGATGGGCGACAGCGCGTTGGGATGCATTTGGATTGTCAGCAGCTATGCGCCGGAGGACTTGGCGGCGGCGTTACGTACGCGATTAGATGTGCGCATGCCCAACGGCACGACCGCGCTATTGCGTTACTACGATGCGAGAATTACGGGTGACATCACGTCGCTCTTAGACCCAGTCCAACGTGGTGTGTTTTTCGCACCCGTCCAGGGTTGGCTGACGCAACGGGACGGACAACTCACCAGGATTTACCAAACCCATGGCGCTTGAACTCACGCCGCAGCAAGTCGCAGGCCTCTGCGCGATTGACGCAAAAGGCTTTGTTCAGACCGTCGAGCAAGATATCGTGCGGGACTATCCTGGCCTGTCCCGAGCCGGGTTGACCGAGAGGCTTGCCTCCGCCTTGGCACAGGCGCGCGCTATGGGGATTGATGAAGATACGAATTTAGTTGACTTCCTCAGAACCGAAGCGCTCGTGCCAGGTTTTTACAACCAACCGGGGCTGCGTCGTTGGATGGAAAAATCTGGGCGCCCGGCCGACCAGCGATTTCATGACTTCATGCAGGTGATGCGGTGGCAATCGCGTCACGACGCGGACAGACAACCAGCGGAGTAGAGCGATATGCCAGGACCGTTGGCAATTCCCATAGCCGGCTGGATCGCGGAAGCTATTGCGGCGGCACTCGCCCGGGCTGCCGCAGGAGCCGCAGCGGGCGCAGTCCTGGGCGGCGTAGCCACCTTGCCGGGCGATACGCAACGCGAGGATAGTGAAGCCAAGCCCACCGATCGCGCATTGCCCAGGACCGGGGAGCCTTGCAAGAAATGCCCGCCGGATTTGGGGATGAAAGTCAGACGTAGGCACGTTGTGAATTGGAACGCTTACGAATACCAAGCCAGGGTAACGGGATTTGGCTACGACACCGAACATTGCCAGTGGAGTGATGAATGGAACTGGAAAGGGATTGCCCTCGGCAAACCCTTTGATATCGACTTCGACGGCTTCATATCGGCGGAGTGTCTGCTGCAAGAGGCGAAAGGGGACTACGACCAGTTCGTATTAGACAATGGCCAGCCCAAAAAATGGTTTGGTGGTTTCGCAGACATGGAAGAAACGATCCGGCGGCAGGCGCGTGCTGTCCGGGCGAATCCTCCAGCAAAGCTGATGTGGTATTTCCAAACTCCTAGAACAAAGGCGATGATGTCCTCCGCGCTTGAAATGAACGGCGTTGCATCCGTACACCTTCCCTGAAGGCCATAAAATGGAAATAAGATCTCAATTTCGGGATGACTTACTCAGATCAGATGATTTTTCAGAAATCCTCTGCCGCCTGCATATCATCACATCAGCGATGGCAGAAAAATCCACTGGTCTAGGTTCGTGGTATTCACAAGGCAACAGCCTTGATGAAGCGTTTCTCTATCCGGCGTTTGAAAACGGTACGGCATCGGCCGCTTTGCTTGCCGTGTTGAAGCACAAATATCGCAAGGATGCGACAGACACCCATATTGCTCTGTGGGACGGCAACGAAGATGACAGCAAAGGAGCATCGATTGCGTGCCACATTGGCGACAAGTTTTTGCCTGACTCCCTAAGCATTGCTCTGTACGATGACGAACAGTTAGGAAGCGCGTCCTCGATCAAAGATGTTGTCCTGACCATTGTTGAAGTGTTCTCTCCGTATTACGTTTCCATTTTTCCAAGTGGATACACAGAACGGAAGGTCTTTTCCGACAAGCCTGGCGTAGGCTGGATGCTGTATCTGCCCCAGGTCCTCACCGCCGATCAAGTTCCGGAAGCCCAGGCTCTGATACCAGTCCCGGCTGCTGGAAAGAAGCAGACCGGTACCATCATCGTCAGCGTGCCGGATGAAGTCTTTTCGCTGGATAATCCCCGCCACATCGAGTTGGCGAACCATATCGAGATGCGCCTAGTGGACCAGGATTTGTTGCCACGCTACGCAGACCTATAGGACTTGGTTCATTGTGCAATCAGCATCGCAATTGGCGATGCGAAATTTCGCCGTCAGTGGGCCATGTCGAGTCGACAAGATGCCCAGCACGAACCATGTCTTGTTCCGATAGCCGCGGGCCTTCACCCGCATTGCCCGGATTTGGCTGTTCAGCGCTTCGGCCTTGGCGTTGGACACCTTCAGGCGCATGGCATTGAGGATGCCCCAAAGTCGCGTCTCGATCTGTTTGGCTACGCCGCGTAATGTTGTGACGCCTGTTCGGCGAGCAGCTTGGATCCACACCTGCCACGTCTTGGCCGATTGCCTACTGATCGAGCAGATGCCGGGCGATTTCGACGGGATCCGGAGCCGCAGCGCCGGAGACTCGTTCGACCTCTCATTGCGGCCTGCACATCATGAGCTTGCGAAGCGTGGTAGCTGAATCGATCTGGATGGATGGCCTGCGAGACGTTCGCGGTCAGCCAGACTTGCGATAGGTACGTGACCAAGACGAATGCCGAGAACGACGAGATCGCCAACTGGCTGCTACGTCTGCCAAACAACCACCGCAGTTAGGACTTTGATCTGTGCTTCTTGAATCTGCGCAATTCTCGAGGCTTCGGCTGGAACGCGCGTGTGCCGCCCCCCGGCGCCCAAGTACCCCGCGGAACTACCGGCTACCCAAGAAATGAATCAATCGTTCGGATGCTATCCGGACTGCAGACCAGCCGTTCAGATTCATTGCCTTTGGTTTTATCCATGAATTTCCCCACCGTGTTGTAGACCCGGATCTCCGCGTGGGGGAAGCCGCCTTTCCTGTCTTCGGTGGCGAAGAATGCGTACACGTACGTTCCGCGCACGTATCCGAATGCCGCGACGGCCTGCGTCGGGCTGAACGCGTTCTCTTTGAATGACTCCAGGACGTTGTCGGTTTCAAAGCGCAATTCGGCCGGACCGGTGCCTTGGGTATAGGTGTAATAGCCTTCCTTCAGCGCCGGATAGGCACCGGGATCATCGAGTTTGCAGAATTCCGCATGGGCATCGGACTTCTCGATGTTGCAGCTGAAAAACGTTTTCCAAGGCGACATGCAATCTGCCGCTGCCGTCATCGACACCGCCGAGATCGCGGCGCTCAGTGCGAGTTGCGTCCAGATGCGTGCCATGGGGTCTACAGCAGCCGCTCATCCACGCCATTGCGCAGATCATAGGGCGACCACAGGATCCGTCCGACGATGCGCACTTCGCATCCGTCTTCCTTTTCCAGCGGGAAGGGCGCGTAAGCGGGGTTCAGCGATTTGGCCAGCCATCCGCCTTCGCGTTCGCGCGCGATGCACTTCACGATCATCTTCCCACCGTGGTTGATCGCGTACACCGTACGCGGGTCGATCTCGCGCGGGTCGGTGACGGGGTCTTCAAAGAACAGCATGGGGCCGCCATTGCGGATGACGGGTTCCATGCTGTCGCCCTGCGCATAAACGATTTTCATGCGGCTGAGCGGCAGCTTGAATGACTCCAGGAATGAGCGGCGCAGCAGGATTTCGCCGATCTCGGTCTCGTGGTAGTTCTCAATGCCAAGCCGGCCGGCGGCCAGGCGCACATCCAGTTCAGGGATGGGCATGAATTCCTGGTCGTTGGCGGAGTAGCCGGCGTTGGCGACGTGGCCGACGTTGGCCGCCGTGCTGATGCGCAAGGCTTGGGCGCGATCAGCCTGATGGGTGGTAAGACCATCAGGATCCCACGGGGCAGCAAGGACCGGCGCCATCGGGAATTCGTCTGCGGCGGCGTCGATGTTCATGACGGTGCCACGTTTGGCTTGCTGAGCCTTGGACTGCGCGGACGATCCTTTGGCCTTCACGCCCATCTGGCCCAGTGCGAGCAGCAAGGCGCCTTCCAGGCGCTTGAGCTGATCGTCGGCCAGGCCTCTAACCAGTGATGCGGGTACCGACGGAAAAGGCCATGCCACGTCTGCAGCCGGCGGGGGAAGGGGGGCGGCCGTCGATAGCGACGCCGCCTTTTGGGCTTCGAGGGCCAGGCGCGGGCTGATCGCGGCGAGTGTGCAGCCGAAGCCTTCGGCGTAAGCCATTGCGGCCTCGATGCCAATGGGACGCCGACCAGTGATGTGCTGATAAATCATCGCCTGGCCGCCCTTGACCTCGTGGTCGCGAGCGAATGCCGCGCGGTTCACGCCTTCAAAGCGTGCGCGCAGGGCGGCGGCTTCCTCTTCGATCGTCCACATTTTCATATAGCAATGCTATTCAAATAAAACTATAGCATGGCTTGCTTATAAACTGTAGCATCGCTATAGTTTCGGTGATGAAGCTACATGATTATTTCAACCGGGAGGGGGCGCTCACCGCTGCGGCGCTCGCTCGACGCGTGGGGGTATCCCCCGCGCTGATCTATCAGTGGCGCACGGGCCGCAGGCCCGTCCCGGTCAAGGATTGCGCCCTGATCGAGCAAGCCACCTGCGGCGTGGTCACTCGGCGCGACCTGCGTCCCGCCGACTGCATCCGAATCTGGCCTGAGCTGGCCGAAGGGACGAAGGCGCAATGAACTACTACCCCCATCACATCGGCGATTTCAACAGCGCGACCCGGCACCTCACGCGTATTGAACGCAGCGTGTACCGCGACTTGATCGAACTCTATTACGACACGGAGGCCCCCTTGTCCCGGGACGTCGACAAGCTGTGCCGTTTGCTGATCGCGCGGTCCGATGAGGAACAGGCCGCCGTCTCCCAAGTATTGAACGAGTTTTTTGCTGCAACGGAGCACGGCTGGAAGCATGCCCGCTGCGACGCGGAGATCGCCCGCTATCACGGCAACAAGGAGGCGAAGTCCGTCGCAGGCAAGGCTAGCGCCGCAAAGCGGGCACGGCAGGCGCAGCACCGCAAGCTCGGCGTGGGCGCCGAGGCTGTTCAACATCCGTTGAACGTCGACGCAACTAACCAGGAACCAGAACTAGAACCAGGAACCAGAAACCAGCAAGAATCCGTTCCAACGCCGTGCCCTCGCAGAGCCGGATTCGACGCCGCGGCGATTGCGTTGCCCGAATGGCTGGATCCCGAGGACTGGAGAAGTTGGGTAGCCGATCGAAAAGACCGCAAGAAACCGATAACGGAGGAGGGCGCGCGGCGTCAGCTGCAGCAACTTGCGGGTTACCGGGCTGACGGCATTGCCCCGCACGCCGTTATCGCCCACAGCATTGCCAGCGGTTACCTGGGCCTGTTCCCGCCGCGTGATACCGCTCGTGCCGCGCCCGCCAACCGGGCGCGGCAGCGGGCAGATTGGTCGTCGGAGCTGCGTAGCGTGCTGGCTGAAAGTCATGCTCGCAACGAGATCGACATGGGAGTGATCGATGCAAGTCGCTGACGCATCGGCGGGGCTGGGGGCACTGGTCGTTCGTGAAATGCACCTGCTCTACGGCGCGAAGTTCGCGCAGCAGTGGGAAGGCCTGACGCCGCGCGAGCTGAAAGACTCTTGGAACCAGAAATTGGCAGGGCTTGACGAGCCGCAGGTCAGGCGCGGCTTGATGGCGTGCCTGGCGCGGGAGTGGCCGCCGACGCTGCCGGAGTTCCTGAAGCTGTGTTGCCCGTGGTTGACGCCGGAAGTGGCCTATCACGAGGCCGTGCGTGGCATGTCGGCGCGGCGTCGGGGCGAAGGCGGCTGCTGGTCGCATCCCGCCGTTTATTGGGCGGCAGTGGGTGTCAGCACGGGGGATCTTCTGAACAGTAATTACGGGTCGATGAAGGTGCGCTGGGAAAGGACGTTGTCTGAAGAACTGGGCAAGGGGGCATGGCCAGAAATTCCGCCGCCGCGTGCGGCGTTGCCCGCGCCAGGCCAGACCCTGGCCACGCGCGCCCAAGCCGAGGCCGCACTTAGGGCGATGGGCGCGGGGCAGCTGCTGGAGCCCCGCAGCCGGTCGCATCGCGAGTGGATCGATCGATGGGAAGCGCGGATCGCAATGGGAGGGCATCCCACGAAAGCGATCGCGGAAATGCTGACGGTCGCCAAAGGCACCTCCCATCCGCAAACCCCATGAGCAAGCGATTCGTATCCGGGCGGCATATGCGAGACGAAGGGCTCGCCCGAATTGGCATCAATGGAATTGAGACGAGGTGTGGAATGGAAGAAGGATTGCCACGTTGGGTGGAAGACGAGATCCGCAACTGGACGCGGTCGCAGTGGGAAGGCGATTGGCCAGGCCCGCGTCGGATGGCGCAAGCAATGCCGGACGTGTGCGAGTTTCCGCCGCAGCCCGGCCACGATGACGCCGACGAGCCCCTACGCATTCCGGTGAACCATGAGCGCGCGTGCAAGGTGCATGCCCTGTACGAAGCGCTGCCGCTGGCCGAGCGTCGCATCATCCAGGCGGAATACACGCGCCGTGCGGAATACGGCGACCTGCCCGCGCATTTGCGTCAGGACAAGGCGTGCCGCGTTATCGGCATCACGCTGCCGTACTACAAGGTGGCGCTGGGAAGTTTCAAGCAGCAGGTATGGAGGGCGTTCAAATGAAGTACGCGCACGAGGTCATTGATCTGTTGGCCGCGTATCCGGGACGGGAATTCAGGATGGCGGAGATCCTGCGCCATGTCAGCCGCGGCATTCCTCTGGCGCCTGCGTCGCAAGAGGCCATGCGCCGAGGCGCCCGCCGTGTGCTGGATCATTTGCTGGATGCGGGCCACGTGCAACGTTGGGGAGGAAACACCAAGTCGGTTACCTATGCGTGGTCCGAATTGGGACATGCGCTTGCCGAAAATCGTCCACATTTGGGACCGGATTTGAGACAATAACGGCGGGCCATTGCGCCCGCACGAAATGCAGCCCGCCAACCAAAAGGTTCGCGGGCTTTGTTTTTTCCAGGCTGTAAAAGGCCTATTGATGCAACCCATTCTCTGGGACGCCATGACGCCAGAAGACGCTATTTTTGAATTGGTAAGGGCCGCGGCAGATGGCATGCCTGTCCTGTCTGCCGAAGAAATTGAACCGGCGCCGCCGTCGCCTTATGTCACGTTGGCCGTGCGGTGGATAGACGCCGGGCCCGCCGAAGAAGGTCAAGTCGATGCGGACGGCAACCTGGCCATGCTGGAGCATCGCGATGCCACCGTTGAACTGAAGAGTTTCGGTGTTGAGGCGTTCACCGCGCTGGATAAGCTGGGGTTGACTCTGCAGCATCCGGTATTCGAAGAGCGCGCCGAAGCGTTGGGTCTGGCGCTCTTTGAGACGGGCCGTCTGCAGAATGTTCCGCCCGAGGAGGGCGCGGCATTCGATCTGCGGCGCGGCGCCTTGGAGTTGGGCATCCGCTATTCGCAAACCTATACCGCTTTCGTCGGCACGATTCAGACCGTGACCGGCGTGGCCACCACGACTGGCGGAACCACTACCACGATCGACACCCCTTTCACCGTGAAGACACCCACGGCGCCGTAGCGTCACGGATCTTCCTATCTGTCCTGCCGCCTTATGGCGGCTTTTTTATTGGAGCCGCAAATGGCAAAAATCGACCGGATCGTCAATGTGGCGATCTCGCTGAACACCACGGCGATCAAGGAACAGAACTTCTCTGACATCCTGATCCTTGGCGCACACGCGCTGGCAGTCAATCGTATTCTGGCCGTGACCGAGCCCGGCGAGTTGCTGGACATGGGTATCGCTCAGACCGACCCGCTGTACGTCGCCGTGCGCGATGCGTTCAAGCAGATACCGACGGTTGCTCGGGTTTTTGTTGGCCGCCGCCACGTGGATGCGTCGACGTTCACCGTAATGCGCGCCGCCGCCACGGACTACACCGTGACCCTGTCGTGGCGTGATGGCGCCGGCCTGGTTAAAAAGGCCGACGCGATGGCTAAGGGCGTTGCCGACAGCACGCCGGAAACGATCGCTACCGCGTTGGTCGCTGCCATTGCCGCGACCGACGCACCCGTGACCGCTGCCGCTGTTGGCGCCGAAGTGTCGGTGACTGCGGAGCAAACCGGGAATGCGGTAGCGATCGCCATCAAGGGCAATCTGCAACTGTCGGCGCCCGTCAGCACCGAAGCCCCCTCGGCCGCGCTGAATGCATGCCTGCGTGAAAACGGCGACTGGTACGGCGTGGCCTTGGCCAGCCGTGTTGAAGCCGACGTGCTGGATGCCGCGGAATGGGTGGAGTCCAATGAGCGCCTGTTTGGTGTGTCGTCCGATCAGGCTGGCATCATCGATGCCGCCGTGTCCAGCGACATTGCGTCCAAGTGCCAGCAAAAGCAGTACTTCCGCACGCACGTCTGGTATCACGGCCAGGCCCAAAAAGAAGCGCTGGAAGCTGCTGTCAGCGCCAACCGTTTTACGTTCTATCCGGGCGGCGAAACCTGGGCCAACACGCGCTTGTCCGGCGTGACGTACGACAATCTGAGCGAAGGCCAGGCGTTGGCTGCGCATGCCAAGAACGCAAACACGTTCGAGCAGATGCGCAACTTTGCCGTGACGCAAAACGGCAAGGTCGCCGCCGGCGAATGGATCGACGTGATCCGTGGCCGTGATTGGCTGTCCGAGCAGGTGAAGATCAACGTCGCATCGCAACTGATCAACGCGAACGGCAAGGTTCCATACACCGACGTGGGCATTCAGATTCTGGTCAATGGCATTCGCCAGGCACTGCTGCTTGGTCAAAGCCGTGGCCTGATCGCGCCCGACGAGATCGATGACGCGGGCCGCACGATTCCCGGCTTCGTGATCACCGTGCCGCGCGCTGCTGGCATCTCCACGAATGACAAGGCCAATCGCATTCTGCGTGACCTGAAGTTCAGCGCCCGTCTGGCGGGCGCCATCCATGTTGCCGAGATCAAAGGCAACCTCACCTACCAACAACTGTAATCGGGGTATTTCCATGTCCGTCAAAACTTACGCACCGAACCAGGTGAAGATCGTGGTGGGCGCGCTGCCCATCTCCGGCTTGGCTGAAGACAACTTCGTGACCGTCACCGAACTGGGCGATGGCATTGCGTCCGTCGTCGGTATCGACGGCGAGGTGTCGCGCGCCATGTCGCGCAATTCGCGCCTGAGTATCAAGCTCACGCTGATGCAGACCAGCGCCAGCAATGCAGCCTTGTCGGCGCTGCATCAGGCCGACAAGGCCACCGAGGGCAATGGCGCCTTCCCGATTTCGATTACCGACCTGCGCGGTTTGTCTCTGCATGCGTCGGACTCGGCATGGATCGTGAAGATGCCGGACGCCGGCTACGGCGCGAAGGTTGGCTCCCGCGAATGGACGATCGAAACCGGCCAGGCCATCAACGTGGTCGGAGGTAACGCCTGATGGCCGCGATCAAGGAAGTGGTCATCGGTACGACGATCTTCCGTATTTCCCGCTTTGATCCATTCCGTCAGCTCAAGCTGCTGGGCGATCTGCAAAAGGAAGTGCTGCCGGCGGCCGGTTCGATGCTGACCACCGCGTTCGGCAGCGATAACCCCACGCAGGAACGCGATGAAAGCGCCATGCTGAACGCCTTTCGCGAGCTGTCGGCCAAGCTGGGCGGCGACGCGCTGGGCGGCTGGGCCGAGCGCCTGATCGACCCGGAGCTGATCAGCTTTGAGCTGGTGGGGCGCGAGCCCCAGAAGCTCACCGCCGCGCATCGTGGTTTGGCGTTTACCGATTACGCCGAAATCCTGGAACTGCTGTTTCACATTCTTGAGCACAACTTCGCCGGCCCTTTGGCGCGTTGGGTCGGCCGCTTTGGTCCGGCCCGCGAGAAGCTGGAGAGTCTGTCGGGCAGTTCGACGCAGGCTTCGAACGAGAGTTGATCATTTGGCGGCCCATCCTGGCCCGCCATGTCAGTTTGGACGCCGTCAAACGCGGTGACGTCGACCTCCTGGACATCCTGAAGCTGAACGCTCTGATGGATGCCCAGGAGGCGGCGCAAGCCGCGTCAGAACGGAAGGCGAGGTAACGATGACCGTTGTAAGGGAAGTAGTGGCTGTCTTGAGCTACCAGGTGGACGAAACCGGAATCAGGCGATACCGGCAAGGGTTCAAGGACGCCATGGCAAAGATGGCGGCCGACTCGGCGGGCGCCATTCAGGCGATGCGTGATGTCGCAAGCAGCATGACCGGGGCCCAGGCAGGTCTGAATGACCTGATCCAGCTGCAGAAGAAGGCGGCTGGAGCAACAGGCATTCTGGCAAAGGGCGTTGCCAATTTGCGTGGCGCCCTGGGTTCGTTGGTGGGGTTTGGTTCGGTTCGGCAGCTCTTGGGCGACATTGATGCCTGGGTGCAGGTGGAAGACGCCATGCGCCGGGCAACGAATTCAACCCAGGAGTACACCGAGGCCGACCGCGAGTTGGCCAAGATGTCGCGAACGACGCGTACAGCCTATGCCGACAATGCCGATACGTTCATGCGCATGCAGCGCAGCATGGCGGGCCGGGGAAAGTCCACGCAGGACACCTTGGATGTCACGCAGCTTGTGGCGCTGGGCGCGGCTTTGTCTGGCAGCAAAGGCGGTGATCGAGGCGCGATCATGGAGTCGATGCTCAAGGCCGTTGAGCAGGGCGGGTTTGGCGCGGAGCAGTTGGCTGCGTTGCCCAAGCGTCTGCAAGACGCCATGGCCAAGGGAATGGGCACCACGCTGCAAGGTCTGACAGCCCAGGCCCAAGGCGGCATGATCAGCAACGACCGCGCACTGCCGGCTTTGCAGTCACAGTTGCCTGCGCTGCAAGCAGAGGCAGGCGTCAAGCCGGCAAGTCTTGCCGGTTCGGTGACGGTGTTGAACGACGCCTGGCAACGGTTCTTTGGAACGATGATTGGCGGCCGTTCCACGTTGCAGATCGTGACGGGGGCCGTTGAACTGCTGGCGGACAACCTGGGCTTTGTGATCAGGATGCTCGCGCTGGCCGGGGCATCGTTTGGCCTGGTGATGTTGAACCAGTGGCTGGCTGCGGCGTCGCGTCAGTCGGGCGGTTTGCTCCGAGCGCTACGTGACGCGACGGGCGCTGCCTTGGGTTTGAATACCGCGATGTCTGCCGGCTCCGGGCCTGCGGGCGCGGCGCAGACGTTCTCGGGTTTGAGCCGTTCGCTCGGGCCGATGCTGCGCATGGCTGCGGTTCTGACCACGATCTATCTGATCGGCGAAGACATATCCAACTGGCTGAACGGTAGCGAATCCGTGCTGGGCAGCATGGTCGGAGGCGTGGAGAACTGGCAGGACGAAATTGCGGCTGTTTCCACGGTGCTGACTTTTGTGAAGGACTTGCTGGGCGGTGCAGGCCTGGCAGTGGGCGAGTGGGCGAAGCAGCTCGCCATGGTCTCGGCGGTCGTCTATGGTTTGTGGCGCATTCTTTCGCCCATCGGCCCCCTGTTCATGTTCTTGGCCCGGACGGCTGTGCCTATGTTGTGGCGGGCAGTGACCATGAACCCGCTGGCCCGGATTCTTATGCTGTTCGCCATGCTGGCCCTCGGTGTGTGGCAAATCTACGAAAACTGGGATGTGATCAGCGCAGCGATAGTGGCTGTGTGGAATTCCGTCACGGGATATCTGAAAGCGGCGTGGGATTCCGTCACATCGTATCTGTTGGCGGCTTGGGATACGGTCACAGCCTATATCTCGTTGGCGTGGGACACGCTGATGGGATTGGCACAGAGCTATTTTCTGGCCCCCTTGATGGCGTGGTTTTCAGCGCTGTGGGCGTTCTGGAGCGGTCTGGTCAACGCCGTGGTCGCTGCGTTCACAGGCGACTGGGATGCTGCGATCGCTCACCTGGTCGGCGCGTTTACCGGCTTGTGGACGTTCTTTGCCAACATCGGCAGTGGAATCCTGAACGTGATCCGCGCGATTGGCGACGCCATCCAGACCTGGGTCATGGACAAGTTCAAGTCGGCGGTCAGCTGGTTCAAGAGTTTGCTCCCCGGTCAGATGCTGTCAGATGAGCAGAAGGGCGCTATGACGGATTCCGCCAGGGCGCTGGCCGCACAACCGCAAGTGCAGGCATTTGCGTCGGGAAATGCCGTTCCGGGTGTGCCGCCAGGTTCGGCGCTGCGAGGCGGTTTCGGCAAGATGAACCAAGCGGTCAATGTGCAAAACAGCTTCACAGTCAACGCGACCGGTCTGGATCCTGTGGCTATCGGCTCAGAGGTCAGGAAGGCCGGGGAAGGCTTCAACTTTGACAGCAGGGAAATCATTACTCGGTCGCTATCCGTGCCGAGAAGCGTCGAGGCCTCGAGCTAGGAGAAACCATGAGCTTTGTATCCATGATTTTTGGCTGGAACGGTGGCAGCAGGATCGGCACCGTTCCGCTTGATGCCCTCTTGAACGAGAAAACCTCGCTTAGCAGCCAGGCCACGTCGTATGCCGTCGAGGATGGCTCGCCCGTGTCCGACCACGTCGTGCAGGAATCCGAGAAACTCTCGCTGGATGGTTGGGTGACGGCGGCTGAAGTTGCCCTGTTGGGCTCGGCCAACCGGGGCGTAAATGGCGGCAGCCCAGGCGGCGCAGGCCGCTCCAAACTGATCAGCGCCAAAGCCGCTTTGCGTGAGATTCACGCGAACCGTTTGCCCATCACGATTTCGACTGGCTTGGACCAATACGTGGACTTCGTGATGGAGTCCTGCGAAATCGGACGCAGCAATTCTGGTGGCGAGCGTTTCGAAATCTCCGCCAGCTTCAAGAAGATCCGAAAGGTGGCGCTGCGTCATGTGGATATTCCACCCGAACAGACGTCGGGCAGCGCTACCGGAAAAGCGGGCGCCACCAAAACCAATGCGGGCAAAGTTTCCAAGCCTTTTGAGACGCCCGCCGCAACAGCATGACGTCTGCCAAATTTCCAGGAAGGTCCCATGTTTGAGATTCCAATTCTGGACGCTAACGACAGTCTCACCGAGGTGGAACTGGACGGCGTTACTTATTTCTTGCGGCTGTCCTGGAACAGCGAGGCCGACCAGTGGGTCTTGTCGATCGAGAATGCCTACAACGAGCTGATCGTGGCGGGCATTGCCGTCATGCCTGATACGCCGCTGCTGGGCAGTTACCGGCACCTGGCGTTGCCGGCCGGCGAACTGGTGGCTCGCGCCCCGGACCGTCGTGACGCCATCAGCCGGACAGCGTTGCCCAGCGGCGTGGTGCCGCTGATGTACATCGAGGCGGACGAGGCGGCAGATGGCCAGATTTAATCGGGTCTACCGGCTGTTAGTGGGCAAGGGCGGTACCAAAGGCTATGAGATCGTGCCGCCTATACGGCTGGCGTTCGAGGTCACCAAAGACGTCAACGAAGAGCCGAACGATCACAAGATCCGTCTTTACAACCTGGCGCCCGCAACGCGGAAATCCTTGGAAGAACCGGGGCTGCGCTGTGTGCTGTACGCGGGTTATGCCGAAGAGGGCGGGCCGATTTTGATGGCCTCGGGCAGCATCGTGTTTGCCTATACAAAATTCGACCAACCTGACGTGGTCACTGAACTGATCGTCAAAGATGGCTATACCGAGGTGCGGGACACGGCCGTGTCTATCGGCTTGGGGCAGGGCGCTTTGGCAAGCTCCATCATTCGTGACATTGCCCGTCAGATGGGCTTGTCGCTAATGATGGCCGATGACGTGCCTGACCGCACTTGGGTCAACGGCTTTTCGTTCTATGGCGCGGCGCGGACGGCACTGCACAAGGTTACGCAAGGTACAGGCCTGGAATGGTCGATTCAGAATCAACAGTTGCAAGTGCTGCAACGTGGTGGCACCACGCGACGCCAGGCGGTGGTGTTGGCTGTCGATACGGGCTTGCTGGGTCATCCTGAGCGGGTAAGAGAAGCCGCGCAGGAAAAGGCGAAGCCGAAGGGCAAGCCGGCCAACGATGCCGCCAACCCGGTTAGCGCACATCAGGAACGAGACGGCTGGAGCGTGAAATCATTGCTGCTGCCGATGATCAACCCCGGCGATTTGGTCAAGCTGGAAAGCCGCACTGTTGAAGCCTTTCAGCGCGTCGAGAAAGTGCAACACAAGGGCGACAGTGAAACCGGCGATTGGCTGACCGAATTGAATCTGGTTGACCGGTACGCGCCGGCCAAGAAAAAGGATAAGAAATGAGCAGCGCAATTAACGCGATCCGCTCGATTATTTCGACGGAGCTGGCCGACGTTTACACGACACTGCCGGGCGAAGTCGTGAGCTATGACGGCATGTTCGTGACGGCGCGTCCGGCGCTGGCCAAGCGTCTGGCAAACGGCGAGAATTTGCCTGCTCCCCAGATTGTTCGCGTGCCGGTGTGCTGGCCCGTCGGTGACGTGAATGGCGCGCAGGCCCTGATTTCGGTGCCGCTAAAAGCGGGCGACGCGATCAAGCTGTCGTTCTCGGCCCGCGCGCTGGAAAACTGGCTGACAGGCGACAACGGGCCACCGGACGACCCGCGCCAGTTTGATCTGTCCGACGCCTTTGCCACGCCATTGTTGAGGCCGGGTTCGTTGGCAGCCGATACCGACAACGTCTGCATTCGATATGGCCCCGGCACGCTTAGGTTGTCGCCCGCGGGCGAACTGACCTTTCAGGTCAGGAACTGGACCGTAGAGGCTGAGCAAGCCACCTTCAATACGCCCGTCACGATCAATGGGCCGCTTGTCTACACCCAAGGCATGGCGGGCGCGGGCGGCGCGGGCGGCGCATCCATGCGGATCCGAGGCGGTGTGGCCTATGAAGGCGGATCGATTACGCACAACGGCAAGAACATCGGCGACTCGCACCGCCACCCTTACGCCGGCGGTATTACGGAGGACCCTGTCTGATGGCTTTGGACCTAGCACTTTCCGCCGACCACGATCTGGATCTGGATCTGCTCGGGCGGACATCGTTTTTGGATGGCGCCGACCGGATCGCGCAACAGATCAAGGTGACATTGCTGGCCTTTATGGGCGAGTGGTTTCTGGACACGACCTTTGGTGTCCCGTACTTCGACGACATTCTTGTGAAATCGCCTGACCGGGCCAGCATTGAAGCGATCTTGCGCGCCCGGATTCGAACGGTGCCCGGTGTTGAGCGCGTGCGCCGCCTTGATCTTGAGATAGAACGCCAGCTGCGCGTTCTGCGCGTCACTTTTGACGCGGATACGACTGCGGGACGACTCGATCGAGTCGTCGAACTGCGCAAGACCTAACCCCCCCTCCCCATTTTTTTTGAGGTACCTATGGCCTACGGTGTCACACCGGACGGGTTCGTGCGTCCGCGCCTTCCCGAGATTCGACAGGAAATCGTGGCGGACTTGCGTGCCCGCATGAAGTCGGCCGGCTTTAACGGGGCGGTAGAGACCCGCCCCGACAGCATCACCGGCTTGCTGATTGATACCTTCGCCGAGCGCGAAGCCACTTTGTGGGAGCAGGCCGAAGGCGTCTACTACGCCATGTATCCCGGCTCCGCCACGGGCGTGTCACTGGACCGGTCCGTGTCGTTTACCGGCGTGTCGCGTTACCAGGACGAGCCCTCCCGGGCCTACGTGGTGTTGTATGGCGACGCCGGAACCACTGTGCGGGCCGGCGCGCAAATCCGACATCGCGTCAGCCAGAACCTGTGGGAACTGGCTGCGCCAACGCAGATTCTTGCCGGTGCGGCGGCCGACGTGACGCTTCAACCCCTTGTTGCGACGCACACCGAGTATCGCGTTTCGATTGATGGCCAGGCCTACGCTTATACAAGCGGCGCCACGACCAACCTGCCGCAGATCCTGGCGGGATTGGTCACGGCGTTGTCAGCCAGCGGCCTGGCGGTCTCCAGCGACGGTGCCGCCGTGCGGATTCATACCGATGGCCGTAGCGCGGCCGCGCTGGCCTGGTCTGCAGCGTTGAGCCTGGCCCGCTTGGGTTCACCTGCGCTGGTTCAGACCGCGCAGGCATCGACCGAGGGCGCTGCAGAAGGGGACCTGAACGGGATTGTCACGCAGGTAGACGGCTGGATCGCTGTCGACAACCTGCAGCCCGGCGTAGCGGGCAGGTTGGCCGAGAACGCGGCCGAACTCCGTGCACGCTATCCCACCGGCCTGTTCCGTCTGGGCGCGGCAACACTGCCCAGCATCGCGCCGAACGTGCGCGACCGGGTGGCCGGTGTGCGTACCGTCAAAGTGTTCATGAACAACACCGACGAGCCGGACGCGCTGGGTCGGCCTCCGCACAGTGTCCACGCGGTGGTTGACGGCGGCCTGGACGATGAAGTGGCGGAGGCTCTGTTCCGGGTGGTCGCAGCCGGCATCGATACGCATGGCCAGCAATTGGTGGTGATCAACGATGCGGATGGCGCAGATCAGCGTATCCGCTTCGACCGCCCGGAGCAGGTCTACGTCTGGGTGCGTTGCGTGACCACTTTGCTGCCGCCATCCGAGCAGGCGTTTCCGCCTGACGGTTTCCAGGAGATTGCGGACAACCTGGTCCTAGTGGGCAAGGCCTTTGCTATCGGTGAAGACGTCATCCTGCAACGTCTGTACGGCGCGATTTACAGCAGTACTGGTCTGGCATCGGTGGACCTGACGCTGGCGTTTTCGCCAGACGCGGCTTTTGTGCCCGCGCCGTCGGATTACCGCAGCGCCAACGTGGCGATCCAGGATTTTCAGGTTGCTGCGTTTGATTTGTCGCGCATCGAGGTGACCTGATGGATCTGACTCAAGACCACGCACGAATGGCCTGGGGCCATTGGCTGGGCCAGTTCCAGACCAAGCGGCGGTTGGAGGCGCTGGTCAAGGCGCTGCTCAAGCCCGCCGAAGGGCTGCAAGGAGCGTTGCGAGCGTTGTACGAAGATCGTTGGTTGGACACCGCGGTCGGCAAGCAGCTCGACGGCATCGGTGAAATCGTGGGCCTGCCGCGGGTGGTCGACGAAACGCTGTATGTGCGCTTTTTCGGCTTTCTGGATCAGCCCAACGTAGGCGGCTTTGGCGAGGCCCGCTTCCGGCGTTCCCATGAACGGCCGGTTGCCGGGTCTACCACCTTGCTTGATGCCGAGTACCGCAAGCTTCTGTACTGGAAGATCGCCCTGAACAACGGGCACGGCACCACGCCGGAAATCGCGAGCTCCCTTAAACCAATTTTTGACGTGTCCCGCGTGATCGTGCAAAACGCGGGCAACGCAAAGATCCGCATCTGGGTTAGCCGGATTCCTGGTCCGAATGATCCCCTTATGGCCAACCCATACAAGTGGATCCCGCAAGCCGCTGGCGTCGGCGTGCAACTCATCACCGGTTCGACAGAAAAGCCATTTGGCTTTCGCGAACAAGGTTTCCATGGTTTTGGCGTCGGCGTGCTGGCGCGAGGTATCTAAAAATGGCAGATCCCACTTTCTTCGATCTCTTCAAGTCGACCTGGGCGCAAAACGGCCTGACGGAAGGCATTACTGACCTGCAATACAAGACAGGCTGGTCCTATATCGGATCCGTTCCACCTTCGGTGGAACAGTTCAACAAGGTTCAACAGACCACCGACGAGCGCCTGAGCTGGCTGTACAAGCAGCTTGATGGTCTGGCTGCGGTGACGGGCCGGCCGCTGCAAGAAGGCGGAACCGACGCACTTAGCCACGCGATCCAGAATCTGGATGCAGGGAATGTGAAAACGGGCACGTTGCCGGTGGCGCGGGGCGGGTCTGGTCTGGCGACCGTACCGGCGGGGTCTTTTCTGGCCGGCAATGGTACGGGCGCCTACGCGGCCCGTACGGCGGCCCAGGTATTAACGGACATTGGCGCTGCGCCTTTGTTGTCAGCTGCCTTGACGGGTGCGCCCACTGCACCTACGCCGCCCAGCGCAGACCGGAGCACTCGTCTGGCCACTACGGCCTTTGTGGCGGGAAATTTTCCAAGGATTTTCTCCATTACTGCGTTGCCTACGGAGGACATCGGTCCGATCATCGTGGCGGAATGCAGTGAGATCTGGATCTGGTCGGCATCCAGCTATTTTAACGGCTACCGCTCTCCTTTCTGCGGTCGTCCGGTGGATGGCCATACCACCACTCCGCTGCCCAGCGAGATTGACGCCGTGGGAGGTGTCCTGCCGAAGGCGGCTTATGCGGGCTTGTGGGGCTATGCCCGGGAAAATGGTCTTGTCGTTAGCCAAGCGACATGGACAGCGAATCCTGGCGCACACTACTTTGTGGACGTGGATGCAAATCAATTCCGGGTTCCTGATTTGCGCAACATGTTCCGCCGCTTTACGGGAACTGACGCTGACACTGCAAATGCGAG
>NZ_JBYOKH010000027.1:0-89581 GCF_057799415.1 Achromobacter sp. 18P8.1.1
CATCGAGGACGCGCGCGCGCAATCCCCTTACACCGACACCGGCGACCTGGCCCGGCGCGCCGCGCTCAACCGCCATGACCTGAACGCGCTGGCCGCGGGCGATGCGCTGCGCACCCTGGCGGGCCACCGGCGCCAAGCCAGTTGGGAAGCGGCGGCCAGCGTGCAAAGCCGCGACTTGCTGCGCGACGCCGCCATCGAAGAAACCCAGGCGCCGCAGTTGCAGGCGCCGTCGGAAAGCCAGACCGTGGCCGCCGACTACCGCAGCGTGGGCCTGACGCTGCACAGCCACCCGGTGGCGCTGCTGCGGGACCAATTGGCGGCTCGCAATTTCCAGCCCGCCGAAGTCCTGAACCGCTACCCAGACAAGCGCGTGGCGCGCGCCTGCGGCATCGTCACCGTGCGTCAGCGGCCGCAAACCTCCAAGGGCGTGATTTTCGTGACGCTGGAAGACGAGACCGGCCCCGTCAACGTGGTCGTGCGGCCGGAACTGATCGAACGCCAGCGTCGCGAACTGCTGGGCGCCAAGCTGCTGGGCGTCTACGGCGCCTGGCAAAGCGTGGACGGCGTGCGCCACCTGATCGCGCAACGGCTGGTGGACCTGTCCGACCTGCTGGGCGGACTGGCCACGCAAAGCCGCAACTTCCATTGACGGGCGGCCCCGGCGCCGCACAGGCCGGCTACCGGCCGAACAGGATGCCGTCGTCCAGCGCCTGCGCCATCGCCTGATAGCCCGCGTCCCCGGGATGCAGATGATCGCCCGAATCGTAGGCGGGCAACAGGCGCGCGGGATGCGATGGATCCCGCAGCACGGCATCCATATCCACCACCGCATCGAACACGCCGCTGCTGCGGATCCACCGGTTCACCTCGCGCCGCACCGCGTCCTTAGCCACGCTGTAATGGCCGGCCAGCGGCGTGCCGTGCAGCGAGCCCTCGTAGGGCGCGATGGTGGCCCCGACGATGCGCACGTTGCGGGCGCGCGCAGCCTCGGCCAACTGCCGGTAGCCCTCGGTCAGCCGCGCCGCGGTCATCGGTGCGTCGCCGGGCGCAAACCCGCTGTCCGGCCAACCGATATCGTTGATGCCCATCAGCAAGACCACCGTCCGCACGCCGGGTTGCGACAGCACGTCGGCCTCGAAGCGCGCCATCGCGTTCACGCCCATCTTGTCGCCCCACACCCGGGCGCCCGAAATGCCCGCATTAACCACGCCCACGCCCTGCGGCGCCAGCCGGCGGGCCAGAAAATCCGGCCAGCGGCGGTTGGCGCCGAGTGTCGATCCGTTGCCGTCCGTCAACGAGTCCCCGAACGCCACGACGACCGGGGTGTCGGCCGCGCTTTCCACCCAGACGCCCGCCAGGAACGCCCGGCCCTGCAACGCGGCGGCGCCCGGCAGGTCCGGTGCGCCGCTGGCATCGCCCGGCGCCAGCGCCGCGGTTTGCTGGGCGCCCCAGTGGAACGTCGCCACCGGCGTCGGCTGCGGGAAATAGGTGCTGATGGCCAGTTCGCTCAAGGCGGCAACGGGCAGATCCACCGGATCGCTGATCGCCTGGGCGCCTGGCGCGATTGTAACGCCCGGCTGACCGCCAAAGCGCAAGACGCGATCCGACGCAGGGTCGATAGCCGCCCCCGTCCGGGCCCGCGCCACCCGGGCGGCGCCGATCACGAGCGGCTGTGTGCCGTATCGATTGGACAGCACCACCCGCAGGCGCTTGCCGCCCAGGCTGATCTTGACGGTCTCGCGCAGCGTCTGGTCCGCCACCTGCTCCGGCATGCCCGTCGGCAGCACGAACGCCGTGTCCCATAACGGCTGCGGGCTGGCGAACCACGAACTGACCCAGGACGATTGCGGCGCGGGCGCGGTAGCGGGTGCGGTAGCGGCCGCGTGCGTGGCGGATGGACGCCAGACCAGGCCCGTAGCGGCCAGGCTGGCGGTGCGGACGAAAGAACGGCGGTTCATGGCGGGGGGCATAGGGAATCCTGGGAAACGGATAGCGGTTTCAACCGCGACACCGTCACGATAGGTTCTTCCAAATCATGCCGGTAGGCCCGTAAAATGCATACCACTTCTTCCACAATGGAATGCTTACCATGGATACCCTGCGCGCCATGCGGGCCTTTGTCCGTGCCGTGGAGCTCGGCACGCTGTCGGCCGCCGCCCGGGAACTGGGCTTGAGCCAACCAGCGCTGAGCAAGATCGTCGCCGCGCTGGAGAAAGACCTGAACGTGCGGTTACTGGAACGCAGCACGACCCGCGTCGTGCCCACCGAACAAGGCAAACGCTTCTACGAACGCGCAAACCGCGTGCTGGAGGAATATGCCGAAGCCGTGGCCGACGCCCGCGGCCAAACGGAGCAGCCCGCCGGCTTCCTGCGGATCAACGCCCCGGTCGCACTCGGGCAGTTCCGGCTGAATGCGCTGATCCGGGAATTCCTGGACGCCTATCCCGACATCCAGGTCGAATTGATCCTGAACGACCGCTTTGTCGACCTGGTGGAAGAAGGCGTGGACGTGGCGCTGCGCCTGGGCGGCGACCTGCCGCCCAATGCCATCGCCCGCAAGGCGGCCCTGTCACCGCGCCACCTGGTGGCGGCGCCTTCCTATCTGGCCCGGCACGGCAAGCCCCGCACGCCTGAGGACCTGACCGCCCACGATTACGTCCGGTTCGCGTGGCTGCCGGGCGGCGACACCCTGGAACTGCACCACGGCGCCTCGCGCGCCACCGTCCAGACCCAGGGGCGCTACCGCGTCAACAACGCCCTGGCCATCCGCGAAACGCTGGCGATGGGAGCCGGCCTGGGACTGTGCCCCGCCTGGCTGGTCGAGGACCTGGTGGCCGACGGGCAATTGCTGCGCGTTCTACCCGAATGGAGCGGCGCGCCGCAAGAGGCTTTCCTGATCTACCCCTCGCGCCGCTACCAGGCGTTGCGGGCCCGGTTGCTGATCCAGTTCCTGGCCGACCGGCTGCCTGCGCTGCCCGGCATGCAGCCGGCCGGCGGCCCCTGATTACAGTCCGCCCCGGCTGGTCTATCATGGCTTTTTTGTCGCGTAGTTGTAAGGAGCTTTACATGATCCGCAAGCTGATCCCTTTCCTTCTGGTTGCCAGTTTGAGCGCATGCGCCAATACGGGAACGTCGTCGTCGTCCAGCAGCGCGCCGGCAGCCTCCAGCTCCTCCAGCGCGTCAAGCTCCTCGGATTCGTCCGGCGGCGCGAGCTATGGCGGATCCTCCTATGGATCGTCGTCAAACATCCCCGGCGCCACCAGCGGCAAGACGTGCGATGCCGGCGCCCTGCAATCGCAGATTGGCCAGAAGGCCACCCAATCGGTCATGGAAGACCTGCGCTCGCGCAGCGGCAGCACGACCGCGCGCATCCTGCGCCCCGGCCAGCTTGTCACCATGGAATACAACGCGACCCGCCTGAATCTGATCGTGGACGACAAGGACGTCATGACGGCGATCCGCTGCGGCTAAGACCGCCTTGGGGGCCGGCGCTCGCCGGCCTGCCGCCTAGGCTTGGCGCCGCAAGGCGGCCGGCGGCACGTGGGGCAGGAATGCCCCCGCCACTTCGAACGCGCATTCCTCGCGCGCAATATCGATCACCCGCGACACGATCGGGTTGACGATGTTCTTCTTGTGCACGGCGTAGTAATTGATGGTGGGCAGGTCCGGCTGCACGTTCAACTGGCAGAGCGCGCCGCGCTCGACCAGCGGCGCGAAATACGCGCCCGGCAGATAGCTGATGCCCAGGCCCAGCATCGTCAGCTGCGCCATCATCCCCAGGCTGTTGCAGGTCAGCACGCGCTTGACCGGCAGGCCCTGCTCGGCGAACCACGCGTCATACAGGTGCGACAAGGCCGAATTCGTAGGCTGCGAAATCACGGGGTACGGCGCCAAATCCTGCGGCGTCAGGCGGGCTGCGAAATCGATGTCCAGCGCGGGGCTGGCCATCCAGACATTGGTGACGGCGCCCAGATGCGTGCAGTCGTACTGGTAGCTCCAGAACGGCCCGGGCATGATGGCCAGGTCGATCTGGTCCTGCTCCAGCCTTTCGTACAGCGTGATGCCGCCATCGATCTCGGGCATCAGCTGCACGCGGGGGTAGCGCTGGCTGATCTGGTTGATCAGCCGCGCCAGCCACGTCATGCCCACCAGTTCGGTCACGCCCAGCCGCAGCACGCCTTCGAAACTGGCCGGATCGGCCATGTTCTGCACGATGCGGCTGTTCAGATCCAGCATTTCGCGCGCCAGTTCGAAGAGTTTGCGCCCTTGCGGCGTCATCACCAGCTTCTTGGCCCGGCGCTCGAACAGGGGCGACCCGGCAAAGGCTTCAAGCTCGCCCACCCGCTTGGCCACTGCCGACTGCGTGGTGTGCAGTTTGCGGGACGACGCGCTGAAGCTGCCCAATTCGGAGCTCCAGTAAAAAGCCTCTAGCTGTTTAAGGGTGTACATCGCGGCGGTCGATGCGAAACGCATGGAAACCCTCACCTTAACATCGCCGCCGCGCTGCTTGCCGCGACCTTAGCCGCGCGGATGCAGGATGTCGGCCAGGAAGCGCTGCGCGCGCGGATGGGACGGCGCGCTGAAGAAGCGCTCGGGCGTATCCATTTCCAGGATCTCGCCGCCGTCCATGAAGACGACCCGGTCGCAGACATCGCGCGCGAAACCCATTTCGTGGGTCACGCACACCATCGTCATGCCATCCTTGGCCAGGCCCTTCATCACCTGCAGCACCTCACCCACCATCTCGGGGTCCAGCGCGCTGGTCGGCTCATCGAACAGCATCACCGGCGGTTGCAGGGCCAGCGCCCGGGCGATCGCCACGCGCTGCTGCTGTCCGCCCGACAAGGCCCCCGGATAGGCGTCGATCTTGTGTTCCAGGCCCACGCGTTCCAGCAGGCTTTTCGCCAGCGCCACGGAGTCCTTGCGGGACTGCTTGCGGATGTTCACGGGCGCGAAGATCACGTTTTCCAGCACGCTCATGTGCGGGAACAGGTTGAACTGCTGGAACACGAAGCCGATCTTCTGGCGCAGCGCATTCAGATTCGCGCCCTTGGCGTAGATGTCCGCGCCGTCGATCAGGATGCGGCCCTTTTCGATGGGTTCCAGGCGGTTGATCGTGCGGATCATGGTGGACTTGCCCGACCCCGACGGGCCGCACACCACCAGCACTTCGCCGCGCGCCACCGACAGGTCCACGTCCTTCAGCACGTGATGCGCGCCGTACCACTTGTTCACTTTTTCAAGATTGATCATGTTTTGTCCTTGCTTTAAGCCATGGCGCGCGAGCGGCGGATACGCAGGTCCAGCCAGCTCAAGCCGCGGCTCAGGCTGAAGCACACCAGGAAATAGATGATGGCCAGGATGCCGAACACCTGCAGCGGCTGAGTCAGCACCAGGTTGTTGACCTGGTTGGCCGCGAAGGTCAGTTCGTTGACGCTGATGACATAGCCCAGCGACGTCTCCTTGACGGTCGACACGAACTGGCTGGTCATGCTGGGCAACACGTTAAAGAGCGCCTGCGGCAGCACCACCTTGCGCATCGTCGTCCAGTAGCCCACGCCCAGCGAACGGGACGCCTCGATCTGCCCGCGCGGCACCGCCTCGATGCCCGAACGGATCACTTCCGACAGGTACGCGCTTTCATAGACCACCAGCGCGAAGATCAGCGTCCAGAAGCCGCTGACGACCTGACCGGTCAGTTTCGGCACCACGAAGTAGGCCCAGAAGATCAGCATCAGTAGCGGCATGCCGCGCACCACGTTGACCAGCGCCTTGCTGGCCACGCGCAGCCAGCCGAACGGGCTGACCCGGGCCAGCGCAATCAGCAGCGCCAGCGGCATCGACATCGCCAGGCCCAGTGCCGCCAGGATCAGCGTGAGAACCAGTCCGCCCAGCGGGCCGTTGGGGTATTGGCCGACCAGCAGCGTGGGCCAGTATTGCAGTAGCAGATCAAGCACCGTGGCCTCCGCGGTTCAGACGATAACGGGCGTAGATGCGCGATCCGATTGCCATGATCAGGAACGATCCCAGCAGGTACATGATCGTCGCCGCGCCGAAGGTGGCGAAGGTGCGGTAGGTCTCGTTTTCGATCTCGCGGGCCTGGTAGGTCAGTTCCATCACGCCGATCGCCATGGCCACGCTGGTGTTCTTGAACAGCAGCAGCGCGCGGCCCACCAGCGGCGGGATGGAAATGCGCACGGCCTGCGGCACGATCACGAAGCGCATGCACTGCAGATAGCTGGCGCCCAGCGCCCGGGCCGCTTCGAACTGCGTGCCCGGGATGGCGCGCAGCCCGCTGCGAATGTCTTCGGCGATGTAGGCGGCCGAGCCCAGCGCCAGCGCGATCGCCGCCAGCGACATCTCGGCGTTGTGCTCGTACAGCCACATGCGAAAGCCCTCGGGCAGCAGTTCAGGCATGCCGAAGTACCAGAACAGCACCTGCACCAGCAGCGGCACGTTGCGGTGGTATTCCACGTAGGCATCGACCACCCAGCGGCACGGCGCCAGGTTGGTG
The DNA here is from genome assembly GCF_057799415.1 of Achromobacter sp. 18P8.1.1. Lineage (NCBI taxonomy): Bacteria > Pseudomonadati > Pseudomonadota > Betaproteobacteria > Burkholderiales > Alcaligenaceae > Achromobacter > Achromobacter sp. 18P8.1.1. The sequence continues at coordinate 6,515 of NZ_JBYOKH010000027.1, forward strand.
GCGCGCACCACGACCAGCGTCACCGCGATCGTGAAGGCCATCACCCAGGCAACCAGGAACAGCTGCACGGTGACCAGCATGCCGCTGGCCAGCAGCTGGTATTGGGAAGCGTCAAGTAGGCTCATAAAGCAATCAATCTCCTGCAATCGCGCGGCCCACGCCAAACGTCACGGGCTCCGGCCGCCCACCTGGGCGGACGCCGGAAACCGTGACGGGGACATGCGGGCCGCGCTGGGGTCAGCGGTCTTTCAGCCGGCGATGGGGCCGATCTTGAAGCCGCGTTCCAGCTTGTACGGCGTTTCGGGGCCGAACCACTTGTCAAACAGCTTGGCGGCCGCGCCCGAGCTTTCCGCTTCATCCAGCGCCTGGTTCACCGTCTGCAGGAAACGCGGTTCCGACTTGCGCACGCCCAGGCCCCAGGGTTCGTCGAACACCGACTTGGCGATCACGCTGACGGGCGCGGTCGGCGGGCTTTGCAGCACCAGGCGCGCAAGCACCAGTTCAGAGGCGAACTGCGCGTCCACCTTCTTCTGCTGCAAGGCCAGATAGGTGGCCGAGCTGTCGCCGTAGCCGATGACCTGGGACTTGTTCAGGATGCGCTTGATCTCGCGCTCCGAGCTGGAGCCCTTGGTGGCGCCGACGCGGCGGCCGTTCAGGGCTTCCACGGTGTCCAGCCCCGAGTCCTTGCGCACCAGCAGCTTCTGCGGGCTGACGTAGTAGGCGTGGCTGAAGGCGATCTGTTCGGCGCGGTCAGGCGAATAACCCAGGTTGGCCGCCAGGATGTCCACGCGGCCTTCGTTCAGTTCCGGCACGCGCGCCGCCACCGACAGCAACTTGTAGTTGACCTTCACGCCCAGCTTGTCGGCGACGAGCTTGCACACGTCGACGTCGTAGCCCACCAGTTGGCGCGTGGCGCCGTCCTGGAAGCTGAACGGCTGCGAGGTGCCCAGCGTGCCGCAGACGAGTTCGCCGCGCGCCTTGATGTCGTCGACCTGATCGGCCTGGGCGGCGGCGCCCAGCGCCAGGGTGGCCAGGCCCAGGCAGGCGGCGAAGAGAGTGTGGCGTTTCATGGTTGATTCCCCTTGTCTGTTTGTGTGGTGGTCGTACTGGAATGAAATGCGTGGCGCCGGCTCAGGCCAGCTTGGCGCAGGCCTCGCGGATGGCGGCGCATCCCTGCTTGATATCGTCCAGGGACGCGGCGAACGACAGCCGGAACGTGCCCGGCGCGCCGTAGGCGTGGCCGTCGATGACAGCCACGCCGGCTTCGCGCAGCAGATAGTGCGTCAGGTCGGTGTCGGTGGCGATCACGTCGCCGGCAGGCGTCTTCTTGCCCAACAGACCCGAGCAGTCCGGAAAGACGTAGAACGCGCCTTGCGGCACGACGATCGCCAGGCCCGGCGCGCCGGACAATTCGGCGATCGCCAGGTCGCGGCGTTCGCGGAAGACTTGGGCGAACTCGGTCACGCAATCCTGCGGACCGGACAGCGCTTCCAGCGCCGCAGCCTGGCTGACGGACGATGCGCCCGACGTGCTCTGGGACTGCAGGATCGCCATCGCCTTGATGAGTTCATCGGGGCCGGCGCCGTAGCCGATGCGCCAACCCGTCATGGCGTAAGCCTTGGACACCCCGTTGACCACCAGCGTGCGGGCGGCCAGTTCCGGCGCGACCTGCAACGGATGCACGGTCGGTTCGCCGGTGAAGTTCAGGCGGGCGTAAATGTCGTCGGTCATCAGCCATACGTGCGGATGGCGCTTGAGCACGTCGGTCAGGCCGCGCAGTTCGTCGGCCGTGTAGACCGAGCCCGTCGGGTTGCTGGGCGCGTTCATCATCAGCCACTTGGTGCGCGGCGTGATGGCGCGCTCCAGCGCTTCTGGGGTGACCTTGTAGTCCGTGGCGGGCGAGGTCTGCACCGCGACCGGCGTGCCGCCGTTGACCAGCACCATGTCCGGGTACGACACCCAGAACGGCGCGGGAATCAGCACCTCGTCGCCCTCGTTCAGCGTGGCGGCCAGGCCATTGAAGATCACCTGCTTGGCGCCGGTAGAGACGATGATTTGCGCCACGGGGTAATCCACCCCGGTCGCTTCCAGCAGATGGCCGCGCGCGGCGCGGCGCAAGGCAACCGTGCCCTGCGCGGGCGGGTATTTGGTTTCGCCGCGGTTCATGGCGGCGGTGGCGGCCTGGCGGATGTGTTCCGGCGTCGAAAAGTCGGGCTCGCCGATCGTCAGGTCGATGATGCGGCGGCCCTGCTCGCGCAGTTCGGCGATGATGGCGCGCGCGGCGACGCTGGGCGACAGCTTGATGCGCTTGATGCGGTCAGCGACGATGCTCATTTGGCGGCTCCCATCTTCTCGGCCAGGGTCTTTTCCAGCCAGGGCTTGGTGTAGGTGCCGGCGCGCAGCTTTTCCTTGGCCACGGCTTCGTCCGCTTCCTTCTTCTGCGCCAGGGCCAGCACGGCCGCGGCGAATTCGGCGGGGATCACCACCACGCCGTCGGCGTCGCCCACGACCACGTCGCCCGGGTTGACCACCTGGCCGCCCACGGACACCGGCACATTGATTTCGCCCGGGCCATCCTTGTACGGGCCCTTGTGCGACGCGGCGCGCGCGAAGCAGCCGAATTCGCCCTGGGCGAAGACGTCCAGGTCGCGTACGGCGCCGTCGATCACAAAGCCCTCGATGCCGCGCGATTGCGCATCCATCATCATCAGTTCGCCGACCAGCGCGTTGCTGGTGTCGCCGGCGCCGTCGACGACGATCACGTCGCCCGCGCCACCCAGCGAAATCGCCTTGTGGATCATCAGGTTATCGCCCGGGCGGGTCTTGACGGTCAGCGCCAGGCCGACGGTGCGACGCGTGCAGGCATGCATCGGGCGCAGGCCCGACACGCCGTACAGGCGGTTCATGCAGTCGCTGATCTGGGCTGAGCCAATGGCGGCGAAGCCGGCCAGCACGTCAGCGGCGACGGCCGGGGCGGGCCGGGAAAGAATGCGGTATCCGATGGGATTCATGAGGGAGTCTGGGGTAGATGCGTGGACAGCGTTAAGCGAACACGCATTACAAGGCCCCAGGGGGTGTTCCTCAAAACGATATAAATTCCCAGTCATTCAGGAATTTTATTCGTGAATTTTGCATTTAAGGGTTATCCCTTATTCGTGATTCGGCGGTTGGTCGCCGCCGTTCGACACCTTTTATTCGCACCCCGGCCCAACATCGTTCGCTGAACCGGTCGACGAGCAGCCGGCAAGCACGGCGACAAGGCACAGGGCTGCGACACGGGGGGTTCAACAGCCACAGTGCGCTGCGATATCAGCCATAATCAATTCAACCTGACCCCGCGTGACAGCAGGAGTTCAGCTTTCGCTCCCAGATCAACCGGTAGCGGGTAGGCCGTAGCGTACTCAGTGCGGAGTATCTCAATGATGACACCGGAAACACCAGACGACGACTTGGTACGGACCCGCAGCCACAGGCCACACGCACTGCCCCAGGGCTATCGGGCCGGATTGATTACGGCCATCACGGTATTGCTGGGCTTTTCGCTGGGTTTCCTGCGCTACTGGGGCTTGGACGCGCCGGGCGATTGGAGCGCGCTGTCCGTGCTGCCAGGCGTGTCCTTGTTGCTCGCCAGCCTGCTGCAGATAATTGCTCTTTACCGCGCCTTGCGTTTGGAGGATGAAGCCGAGGATGAATACCGGAAAACCGTGCGATGGTTCATCGCGTCGGCGATGCTGCTGTTGCTGGGCCTGACAGCGGCGTTGTGGGAGGCGGCGTGAATTGCTCGTACCCGGATCGTCAAGGTAGTAGCGAAAGAAATGACTAGCTGAGGAGGCTGATCATGAATGAAAAAGATCTGCTACTGGGGCCTGTGTTGTCGTTCCGTGGTGTCGGAAAAGGTGACGTCTGGAAAGTAAGCGCGCTGGTGGGCCTCAAGGCGGGCGCCGTCACGCCTGCACTGGAGGTCGACGGCATGGCTTGCGCCGCGCCAAAGGAGCTATTGGCCATCAACGGCGAATTCTATCTGCGCTACGACCTGTCCTGCAAGATATTGAAGAACGAGCGCACCGTGAGTTACGGTATTTCAGGTGGATTGACGTGGCGGATGACGGTACCCGGCAAGGATTTCTCGCCGCGCATGGCCTATGTGTCGTGCAATGGGTTTTCGGACCCGGCCGTGATGCGAAAGCTCATCCGGACGTCGGACGCGGTGTGGGAAGACCTGCTCTACAGCCACGACCGCGAACTGCGAAAAGAACAGGGTGCAGGCGAAACCAAGCTGCTGGACAAAGAGCAGTTGTGGCATGAGAAGCGCATCCATGACAAGGGCCTGCAGCGCTTTCATCTCATGCTCATGGGAGGCGACCAGATCTACTTCGACTCGATCTGGGAAGACGTTAAGGCGCTGCGCCGGTGGGTGGCCTTGCCTCGGCAGGCGCAATTGGAGTTCAAGGTCACCAAGGCGCTGGACCGCGAGATCGAGGCCTACTACTTCGGACTGTACAAGCAACGCTGGCTGCCCAGCGAGCGCAAGCCCTGGTCGTCGCCAACGGCCACGCTAGATGCGACCGCGGCGATGGCGTCGATGCCGACCGTCATGATGTGGGACGACCACGACATCTTCGACGGCTGGGGTTCGTACAGCTGCCAGATGCAGAACAGCCCACTCTTTCAGACGCTGTTCCGCCACGCCCGACGCGCCTTCTGGGTGTTTCAGATGCAGCATGCGCTGGACGACCTGCCCCAACAGGAAGACACGACGCCAGCGGGTTTTTCCCGACAAGACCCGCTGCTCAAGCCCATCGTGTGGAGTCAGGTACTCGCCAAGGATGCGTTGGCGCTGCCCCTGCTGGACGGCCAGCCGGGATTCACTTCCGCGTACGCCATCGGGCCGGTGACCATCCTGGCGGCCGATCTGCGCACCGAACGCTCGCGGACACAGGTGATGGGCTCGGACACCTGGGGCCAAATCAAGAATTGGACCGACAGCCTGAAATCCGGCAACGCGGGCGCACAACCCAAGAGTGCTTGCCAGCATCTTCTGTTCATGTCCTCGGTGCCCGTCGTGCACCCCAAACTGCCCCTGGCCGAGCTGCTGATGGACAAGTTCGGACAAGACCACGTCACGGACAGCAATGCCGACGACTTGAAGGATCACTGGTCCCACGACGACCACGAAGGTGAGCGCAAACGCCTCCTGGAAGTGTTTTCCCAATTGGCGCGCGACAAGAAGATCCGCGTGTCCCTGGTGTCGGGCGACGTGCACGTTGCAGCCTGGGGCACGGCCTACCGCAAGGACCTGCCTGCAACAGAGACTTGGTCCCAGATCCACCAGTTCACCTCGTCCGCCGTGGTTCATCCTTCGCTCATGGGCGTGATGGAGCGGCTGTTTCTCTCCTGGTTGAACAGCAATGCCAAGCAACCTCAAAACATCGACGTGCAGTACGTTGCGGAAGTGATGCCTTTCCCTGGGCACGACAAACATGTCATGGCAGCGCGCAACTGGCTGGCCCTGGAGTTGGACATGGGCTCGGCCGAGGGGTGCAAGTTATGGGCAACTTGGCGATGCGAAACCGAAATCAGCTTTTCGAATCACTTGCTCGCTGTCGCAGCCGTTGCATGAATAAGGGTTATCCCTTATTCATACTCCCATCCGGTATTCCGCCTTAATCGTCGCCCGCGCTGCCCCCATTGCGCGCTTCCGACAGCGCGATCGTCAGGTGCATCACCTTCTTTTTCAGCTGGTCGCGTTCGTCTGTCAGGCGCGCCAGGACGCCGCGCAGACGCGCCACCTCGGCGGGCAGGTCTGCGATGCTTTCGATCGGCACCTCGGGCGGGGCTTCGCGGGGCGGCGGCGCCTTGGCCAGGCGCACTTCGCGCGCCGCCTGCTGCAGCTCTTTCCTGCCACCGGCCACGGCCGCCGCCTGGCGTTCGGCGGGCAAAGACGCCACTGCTGCGGCGGCATTGATCGAAATCGCGCCCTCTTTCACCGCACGCACCAATTCCGGCGCGGCGTCTTTCTGGATCTTTTCGATCTGGCCCAGCGTATTGCTGCTGATGCGCGCCGCGCGCGCCAGCGCCTGGCGGCTGGGCACGGGTGGCGTCCAGGAGATGTTCGGCGGCAGGCGTGGCGCGCCGTCGGTGCCAGGAGCATCCTCGTCCCAAGGCGGTGAACCCTCAGACGATGTGGCGTCAGCCGACCCGGCGTCGGGCGGCGCGCTGCCTTCTGGAGGCGTGCGCGCCAGCAGGATCTCTTTCTTGCGCAGCGCCAGCACACCCCGCTGGAAGTCCGACACGCTGCGCCGGCCCAGGTGGTTTTCGATCATCCACAGGTGCACGTCTTCCATCGACTTGAACGTGGTGTTCTGCCGGGTCTGGAATTCGATGCCGTGCTTCTGGCAGATGGCGTAGCGGTTGTGCCCGTCCACCAGCAAGTCGCCCCACAGCACCAGCGCATCGCGGCAGCCCTCGGCCAGCAGGCTGCGCTCCAGCGCTTCGTGCTCGTCTTCGGTCAAGGGGTCAATATAGGCGCGCAGGCCCTCGTCAATCCTGATATCCATGATGTCCAAAAAGGTTACTCGCCCGGCGTTTGCACCGGCGACCCGCTACGCCAGCCCTTGGCCGCGCAACAAGTCCTGAATAGCCGCCAACCGGGCCTCGGGGTCCGTCAGGCCCAACAGCCGGGCCTTGTCGTCCGGCGGCAGCGGCAGCAGTTCGCACCAGCGGTCCGCCACCCAGCCGCAGTCGTCCAGCCGGTACGGCGGCGCCAGCGGCATCCGGTCGGCCGGCACGCCGTCCTGCTGCCATTGCGCCACCAGCCGGCCCAGGGCATCGGCGCTGGCCTGCATGGACGCCGGCACCGGCGTGGGCGGATCGTCGGCGATGGGCTCGGTCTGGCCCATCCAAAGACCGTATTTTGCCACCTCGCTGGAAAGCAGCCGGAATCGGCTGGTGCCGATGCAGCGCACCTGCAGCAACGCGGGCATCGGCGCGTCCCAGGACGCGATGCGGGCCATCGTGCCCACGGGGGCCAGGGTCTCGACGCCTTCGGGCGAACGGACTTCGCTGCCCGCCAAGAGGCCCACCACGCCGAACTCGCTGCCGTCCGCGATACAGCGGCGGATCATATCCAGGTAGCGCACCTCGAAAATGCGCAGATGCAGCACGCCGGCGGGAAACAGCGCATTGGATAAGGGGAACAGCGGGATCAGCGCCATGGTGGCCTCCTACTTGACGTCGAACGCGGCGTCCACCGGCACCTGCATGGCCGTCACCATTGCGTTGGTCTGCGCCGCCATGCCGATGACCGACAACAGTTCGGCGTGCTGGCCGTCGGTCATGCCCTTGGCCTTGGCGGCCGCCGTGTGCGAATGCACGCAATACGAACACCCGTTGGCCGTGGACACGGCGATGTAGATCATTTCGCGCACCAGCGGGGACAGCTCACCTTCCGCCATCATCACCTGCTTGAGTTGCGCCCAGACGCGCTGCAACTGCGGCGGGTCATTGGCCAGCGCGCGCCAGAAATTGTTGACGAAATCCGATTTACGCGTGGCACGGATATCCTCAAACACCGCCCACGCCTCGGGGCTTTTGCGGACATCCTCGTCCGACAGCAATTTGACCGTGCTCATGCGCGGGTTCCTTTACGTTGTTGAGGGTTCATACGCCCGATTTCACACATTGCGGCCATCGTACGGGATACGCGTCAAGGCATTGAGGTCCACGTTTTCCAGGCATCGCGCATTGACCGCCGCGGTCTCTTCGCCCTTGGGGCTGGCCCCGAAACCAAACGGCGCGCAACCGCAATTGGCGCAAAAATGGTGCGCAATCACATGCTTGTTGAATTTGTAGGTGGACAGACTTTGCGTGGGCGACGTGATGCGCAGCTGCGCACGCGGCACAAACCACAGCAAATAGCCTTTGCGGCTACAGTGGGAACAGTTGCACTCCAGAACCTGCGACACGTCGCCATCGACTTCAAATCTGAACTGTCCGCAGTGGCAGCTACCTTGTTGCATGGCCGGGCTCCTTCAAGTCTCACGGGTCGGGCCTTCCATCATAGATCGGCCACGGCTGCCCCGGCACCTGCCCGCCCAACCAGGAAGACACCATGCCCCAACTCTCCGCCTACCTGAGCTTCGACGGCAACTGCGCCGACGCCCTGCACTTCTACGAGCGCGTGCTGGGCGGCCGGATCGAAGCCATGATCCGCTACGCCGACGCCCCGCCCGACGCCGCCATGCCCGCCCTGTCCGCCGACGATGCCGAACGCATCATGTATGCACGGCTGGCCCTGGACGAGCAGACCCTGATGGGCAGCGACGCGACCGCCGGGCACCCTTATCCCGGCAAGAAGGGCATGGCGCTGTCGCTGGCGTATCCCACGGTGTCGGATGCGCAACGCGTGTTCGAGCAATTGTCCGACGGCGGCACGGTGACCATGCCGTTGCAGAAGACGTTCTGGGCCGAGGCGTATGGCGCGCTGGTGGACCGGTTCGGAACGCGCTGGATGGTCAGCGGCGGCCGGCAGACCCACTAAGGCCGGTATCGCCTGATCGGCTCGCGCCCCCGCCGTCGCGTCCGCGCGACGTCCGGCGCCGCTTTTGAATCATTGACATTTCCCCGCCCGCGCCTTGCAGTAATCTGGCAGCGCCCCTACCTACCGGACGCGCCCGCCATGAACTTTCTTGCCAGCGCCACGCTGCTTCGCCGCCGGGACGGCCACGAAGCCCGCGTCACTTATGTGGAATTGTTCTTCGACCTGGTGTACGTCTTTGCCGTGACGCAGCTGTCGCACAGCCTGCTGCGCGACCTGACGCTGATGGGCGCCGTGCATACGCTGGTGTTGTGGTTCGCGGTCTGGCTGGGATGGCAGTACACGTGCTGGGTCACCAACTGGTTCGATCCCGACGCCATCCCCATGCGGATCATGCTGTTCGCGGTGATGCTCGTGGGCCTGATCGCCGCCGCGGTCCTGCCCGGCGCATTTGGCGACAACGGCCTGATTTTCGCCGTCTGCTACGCGCTGCTACAGGTCGGACGTACGGCGTTCATCGTGCTGCACCTGGGGCCGAACCACCCGCTGGCCGACAATTTCCGGCGCATGCTGGGATGGCTGGGCATCTCCGCCGTGCTCTGGATCGCGGGCGGCCTGGCCTCGGGCGAAGCGCGGCTGGCGCTGTGGATCCTGGCCGTGGCGTGCGAGTACATTTCGCCGATGTTCGGCTTCCGCCTGCCCGGCATGGGCCGGTCTTACACCAGCGACTGGACGATCGAAGGCGGGCATCTGGCGGAACGGTGCCAGTTGTTCGTGATCGTGGCGCTGGGCGAAACCCTGCTGATCACGGGCGCCACGCTGGGCGAACACCCGCACTGGGACGCCCCCACGCTGATCGCGCTGCTGGTGGCCTTCCTGGGCACGGCAGCCATGTGGTGGGTGTATTTCGACACCAGCAGCAAGGACGGCAGCGAAGCCATCGTGCATTCCTCGGACCCGGGCCGCATCGGCGCCTACTTCCACTACGTGCACGTGATTCTGATCGCAGGCGTCATCGTGTCGGCCGTGGCCAATGAACTCGTCATCCTGCATCCCGACGGCCGCATCGCCACCCCGGCCGCGGCTGCACTGATCGGCGGCCCCGCGCTCTACCTGCTGGGCAACGGCATCTACAAAACGGTGGTGTACGCGCGCTTTCCGCTATCACACATGGTCGGGCTGGTGTTGCTGGCGGCGCTGGCGCCCGTGTCGTATGTGACCGACAACCTGATGGTGGGCGGCCTGACCACGCTGATCCTGGTGCTGGTGGCCGTCTGGGAGAGCGTGTCGCGGCGCCGCGCGGCGCGCGCCATGCCGTAAGCCTGGCCCGCCGTCAGCTGCGCCGCTTGCCGAACACGGATTTCGGCGCGCGGCCATGAAAGCGCGTGAACGCGGCGCTGAAATTGGCGGGATGCCGGTAGCCCACGCGATACGCGGCCTGCGCCACCTGGCAACCGGTTTCCAACAGTTCCCATGCCCGGCGCATCCGCAATTCCGTCAGCAGCCGGTGCGGACTGGTCCCGTAGAGCTTGCGGAACCCCTCCTTCAACTTGAATTCGTTCAAGCCCGTGGCCAGGCACAGGTACTGCACGGTCAGGTCGCGGTCCATCTGTTCCTGCATCAACGCCCGCGCGGCTTCCAAGCGGCCGATATCGGCCTGGCTAAGCCGCCCCGCTTCTGGCGCGGGCGCCAGGCCCCGCAATTGACGGGACAGCAACGTCAGCGCGCGGATGTGCGCGTCCAAAGGGTCCACGCCTGACGCCAGTTCCATAGCCGCGGCAGCCAGCTCGGGCGTAGTCCTGCCCTGCGACAGGCAGCGCAAGCCCCCGGCGCCCAGCAGGCTTTCCGCGCGATCCTCGCCGGCATAGCGGCGCAGCACCGGCTCGCCCACCAGCAAGCGCAATTGCGACACGGTGGCGCCGCCCGAATAGCGGCGCTCGCCCTGGCTGCGCTGAAACGCGGTGACGGTCGTGTGGCCGCCGCGGAAATCCAGGCCGGCGCCATCCGCGCCCCGGTAGGCTGACACGCCCTGCATCGCCAGCGTGATCACCAGCGTGCGCGCGCCATAGCCGGCTGCGTTCTCTTCGATCAGGTCGCGCTGCGGGGTGTACTGCGAATGCACCAGGGTCAAGCCGTCGTCCAGCTCCAGCCGGTCCGCGCGGCAATCGCCCAGTTCGTGGGGCAAGGCAACGCGCCGCCAGCCTGGGCGGGGACTCTTGCCCGGTTGGGCAAGCAAGGACGAAACACGCATGACCATGAAGGCTTCCTGTGCCGGCGCCGTTTTGCATACGGATGGATCCGGAACGCATATGAATGTGAATGATAGTTGTTCTCATAAAGAAATACCATCTTCGGGACGGCCGCACAAGGATAGCGGCCGCTTGAGTCCGCACAGGAAGCCCGATGATCCAGCCCCGCCCTCTTACGCCCATCGCCTGGGCCCTGCTTTGCATGGCCGCCGCGCCTGCCGCACGCGCCCAGCCCCCCGCCGAACTGCCCGTCATCACCGTCACCGCCGACAAGCAGGAACGCGCGCTGGAAGACGTGCCGTCCAGCCTGTCCGTCTTCGACGGCGACATGCTCGACGCGCAAGGCATCCAGAATGTGGAGTCCCTGCAAGCGATCACACCGGGACTCAGCTTCCAGCCTTTCGGCCAGGCCGGCGTGAACTCGCCCGTCATGCGCGGGCTGTCCGCCAACTTCTTCTCGTTCTCCACGTCCACCTTGCTGGTCGTGGACGGCGTGCCCACGCTGACGGCGCAAGGGTATGACGACCCATTGCTGGCGATCGACCGAGTGGAAGTGCTGCGCGGCCCGCAGTCCACCCTGTACGGACGTAACGCCGAGGCCGGTGTGATCAACATTCACACCCGCCAGCCCGACAACACCTTGCGCGGCCAAATCTCGGCCGAAATCGGCAGCCGCGACCTGCGCGTGATGCGCTTCGACCTGAGCGGACCCTTAGTCGAAGACCGGCTGTACGCGAGCGTCGCCGGCGCCTGGCGCAGCCAGAACGGCTTCATCGACAACACCTATACCGGCCAGCGCGAAGACGACCGTGAAGTGCGCAACGGCAAGATCGCGTTGCGCTGGACGCCGTCCGCGCGCACCGACGCCACGCTGCGGTACGCGCAAGTGGACTACCGCGACGGCGCGGCCCTGTGGGGAGCGCCGACCGCGCCGCGCGACACGGTGGCCTCGGGCACGCCCAGCTGGAACCGGTCCATCGGACGCAGCGCATCGCTATCCGTGCGGCATGACTTCGATGCCGGCTTGCGCCTGTCTTCCTTGACCGCGTGGAACGATTTCCGCGACCGGGTCCAGCAAGACACCGATTTCCAGCCCGCCGACCTGTTGCATATCCAGCGTGACCACCAGTTCAGCAACCTGTCGCAAGAGCTGCGGCTGGAAGGCGACTGGAACCGCGCGCATTGGCTCGTCGGCCTGTACGCGGACGGCGACGACCACGACCTGCGCAATACGCAGAAGATGCCGCGCGGCTTGACGGAAAGCGTGGTCAAGTTGCGCGGCAATTCCACCGCCGCGTTCACGCACTGGACCGTCCCGCTGGCAGAACGCTGGACGATCGAGGCCGGCGCGCGCCTCGAACGCGACGAGATCCGCTTCCGTCCCGAAGGAGATACGCAGCGCCGTGCCGACTGGACCCGCGTGACCCCGCGCGTCGCGCTGCAGTACGCGTTCGCGCCACGCCAGCAGGCCTACGTATCCGTGTCGGACGGATTCCGTGCAGGCGGCTTCAACGTCTTTTCGCCCGCCGCCAATTACGCCCCCTATCAACCCGAAACGCTGCGCGCCTACGAGATCGGCGCCAAGGGCTGGCTGCCCGGCAACCGCCTGCGCTATTCCAGCGCCGTCTACGTGATGACGGTCAAGAACATGCAGGTGCAGCAGATGCCCTTGCCCGGGCTGGTCTACGTGACCAACGCCGCATCGGCTCGCTCCGTCGGCGCGGAATTCGAATTGGAATACCTGTTGGGCGACGGCTGGTCGGCGCAGGCCGGGCTGGGCCTGAACCGCACACGGTTCTCGCGCTTCATGGACGGCGCCGCGGACTACAGCGGCAACCAGAATCCCTTTGCGCCGCGCATCAACGGCTACGTCAGCGCGCGCTATGACGCGCCCGCCGGCTGGTATGCGCAGGCGTCGCTGACCGGCACCGGCCGCGTCTATCTGGACGCCGCCAACCGCTATTCCCGCAACGGATACGGCCTGGTCAACCTGGCCGCCGGCGTCACCGTGCGCCAGGTCGAGATCACCGCCTACGTCAACAACCTGGCCAACCGCCGCTACGACGCCGTTGGCTATCAGAACGGCATCGTCACCGTCTACAGCCCGCCGCGCGAAGCCGGCTTGCGCTTCACCTGGCGCATCTAACAAGGACCACCCCTCATGCATACCGACCTTACCCACCCCATGCAGCGCTATTGGAACCTGGCCGCTGCGTCTGTCCAGGCGGCGGCGCTGGACGCCGCGCTGGAACGCGGCGTGCTGGATCACCTGACCGAACCGGCCAGCGCGGCGGAAGTGGCGCAGGCCCTGACCCTGCGCCCCGACCAGACCACGCATCTGCTGGACATGCTGTGGACCCTGGACTTGCTGCACCGCATTGACGGCGACCCGGTGCGCTACCGGTGCCAACCCCAGGCGCGACAGTATTTCTGCCAAGGCCAGCCCGGCTATTGCGCCGACGCGTGGCGCTATCGCCGCCGCTCGCTTTGGCACTTCAGCGAACAACTGGACGCACTCCTGGACCTGGACAGCCCGCCGCCCGAGCCCTACGTGCAAACCAACGCCACCGGCTGGGCCCAGGCGGCACGCGTGCAGATCGGGCAGGAGCAACGCGCCATTGCCGTGGCGGCGGCGCGCGAGGCCGTCGCCTGCGTGCCCGGCGCCGCCGACGCCCGGCGCATCCTGGACCTGGGAGGCGGCCCGGGGCTGATCGGCATCGCGCTGGTTCAAGCCCGCCCCGACAGCACGGGCGTGGTGTTCGACTGGCCCGAGACCGCCGCGGTGGCAAAGGAGAACATCGCGCAGGCCGGCTTAGGCAGCCGCATGACGGTGATCGGCGGCGACCTGGCGGCGGACCCGATCGGGCAGGCATACGACCTGATCTGGTGCTCGTCGGTCCTGCATTTCCTGCCGGACCCCGCCGCCACGCTGCGCAAGATGCATGACGCGCTGGCGCCGGGCGGGCAACTGATCATGGCGCACGCGGAGATCCCCGCCGACGCCCGCGCCGCCGCACGCATGCTGCCCTACTACCTGCCGATGCTGCTGCTGGGCCGCCGCGTGACCCGCGCAGGCGAACTGGGCCGGATGCTGCAAGACAGCGGCTACCAGGACGTGCGCGGCTTTGACTCGGACCGCTTTCCGATGGCGCCCTTGCACGTGTTGTCGGCCCGCAAGGCTGCCGCATGAGCCCCGCCGTGCGCAACGGCCTGCGGCAAGCGCTGTTCGGCTGGCTGAACCTGGCGCTGACGGCGCCGGGTGTGTACCTGTGGCTGGGCTTGCCGCTGGTGCTGCGGCAGCACGGCTGGTCCGGCACGGCCATCGGCTTGTTCCAGCTGGCCAGCCTGCCCACCGTCTTCAAGTTCCTCTTCGCCCTGCCCCTGGACCGGCCCGCACGGCGGCGTGGCAACTATCGCATCTGGGCGGTCGGCCTGTTGTCCGCCTATGCGGCGGTGCTGTGCGCGTTGGGGTGGCGCGACTTGCTGGACGATGGGCGCGTGTTGTTCGCCTTGGCCGCGGCCGCGGCCCTGGCCGGCACGTGGGCCGACGTGCCGGTCAACGCGCTGGCGATCCGCGTCCTGCCCGCGACCAGCCGCGCCTGGGCAGGCGGCATCCGATCGATGGCCCTGTGCCTGGGCGCCATCGCCGGCGGCGGCCTCATGCTGGTCGCCCAAGCCCGCTGGGGCTGGCAGGCACCCTTTGCCATCATGGCCGGTGCGCTGGCGCTGGGCGCGGCGCTGACGGCGTTCGTGAAAGAGGACGGCGAGCCGGAGGTGTCTACCGCTGCCGGCAATGACCGCCTTGCCCTCGCGTCCATCACTGCCTACTTCCGGCTGGATAGCACCCGATGCTGGCTGCCCATGCTGGCGTTGCTGTTTCCCTTCATCGGGTCAGGCTGGTTCTATCTGAAGCCCCTGCTGCTGGATCAGGGGCTGGCACCCGAAAGCGTGGCCTGGCTGGTGGGCGTGGCAGGCGGCGCCGTCGGCGCGGTAGCCAGCGCCTTGTCCGCGCGAGGCAGCAAGCGCTTGCGCCCCGCCGTGACGGTGCCGTGGCATGCGGCAGCCGGCTGCGCCGCCCTGCTGGCGCTCGCCATTGCGGTCTGGCTGCAGGCCCCGCCGCCGGTGCTGATTGCCTGCGCCATGGGCATCGCTGCCGCGATGGGCGCCACCGCGGCGCTGGCGTTCAGCCTGATGATGTCGCATACCCGTCCCGGCTTGGAGGCGCTGGATTACGGCATCCAGTCCAGTGTGTTCTCGCTGACCCGTATTCTGGCGCCGCTGGCGGCCGGCGTGCTGATGGATGCGGCGGGCCAGGCATGGATGCTGACTGCGCTGGGGGTTGCGGCGGCGGGGGTGTGGATGCTGGCGTTGCGCAAATTCGCGCAATGCTGACCCAAACTCTATTTCGGGGACATTGTGGCGACTGACACTGAGCAACGTAAAATGTCAGGCCTCCAGCCTCTACATGCTTTCCTTATGAACCTTGAACGACTGCGCCGCGAATTTCCCGACTTCGATATCACAACCCTGCCGACCATACCCGAAGGGTATTTCGACACGTCGAGCTACATCGATGCCGCTCCTTCATTCGAGAACAAGGAGCGCGGTTTGAAAGTCTATATCGACTACGCCAACTATGCCGACCGCGAATCCGGCAGAAGCCAGCGCTTCTGCGTTTCACGCTACGACGAGGAAGAGGGCGACTACGAGGACGTCGCCCTGTCGACCAACGATTGGGCCGAAGTCATTCGCTTCCTGAGCGCCTGACGCTGCTGCTCAATCCAACAAACCGCAATCGGGATAGGCCCCTTGCGATAAGTCCGAGATGCGCGTCGCCTCGTACGCGCTACGCGGCGAGGTCTTCCTGAGGTGCTTTCACCTCTTTTTCCTTCTTCTCCTTTTTTTCTCCATCGTAATGAGACTTGATGGCGAAAAACATGCCCGTGCCCAACACGAGGATCTTGAACGTACCGAAGACGACAGGGACCCAAAAATTCATCATTTCCTCAAAACGCTGCTTCAGCAGCTTTAATTACGGGTCAAATTTTAGCGTCAAGCTCCATACATATTGTTGAAGCGCGCAAATTCGACGCACCGTTTTCGGTAAGCGATTGATTTCTATAGATTAGTATTTTCGCTTCGAATAGATTTCTACCGCTGGCTCAGCCTCCGGGCCGATGCTGAGCCAGCACCTCGTGCAGCGACTGCGCCGCGCGCTGCAACACTGGCACCGCCCGCAGCAGGTCATCCAGCATGACGCGCGCGGTGGGCGCGTGGCAGGCCACGGCCGCCACTACCCGGTCTTCCGCATCCTTGACCGGCACCGCCACGGCACTCATGCCGCGCACGAATTCCTCGTTGTCGATGCCAATGCCACGCGCCGCCAACCGATCCAATTCTTCTTCCAGCAACGTGGGATCGGTCAAGGTTCGCGGCGTGTTGCGCGTGAGCGGCAAACGGGCCAGCACGCGGCCTCTCTCCAGCCGGTTCATGGATGCCAGGAATAGTTTGCCGCTTGCCGTGCAGTGCATCGGCACGTGGCTGCCCACCGCGAAGAACAGGCGCAGCGGTTCGGTGGTTTCCACCCGTTCCATATAGATCACGCGGTCGCCGTCCGGGGCCGTCAAATTGCAGGTTTCTCCCAGCGTGCCGGCCAGTTGCGCCAGCACAGCGCGGCATGCCCGCGTGAACGCCGAGGCGCGCAAAGTGGACAAAGCCAGTGACGTGGCCTGCGGCCCCGGCACGAAGCCGTGTTCGGTCGGCGTGGCGGCCACGAAGCCGGCACGCTGCATGGCGGCCAACAGGCGCATCAACGTGGTCTTCGGCATGTCCAGGCGCTGCGCCAATTGCGCCAGCGTGGGCGGATGTTGGGCCCGCGCCAAGTGCTCCAGCACCACCAGGGCGCGCAGCGAACGCGCGGCCTCCTGCTGCACGGCGGGCGTGTCGCCGGAAGCGCCGGCAGGCGCCTCTACCGATGCTGCACTGCGATTTTGAAACCGAAGTTGCATGTTCCGTTCCATTTTGCCGCCCCCACGCGTGTTGTGCTTTGCGCGACGCGCCCGCTTCCTAGAATCGCCACAGATCCCCAGCCGAATGCAGCGTCTCTGGGCGCTGCCGGGATCGACCCAGTATATAAGTGCGCCCCGCCGCGGCAAGCAGGGTAAACGCGCCGTCCCGCCGACGTGGCGCAGGCGGACGACAACAGGGAGACAAGGCAATATGTCCGACACCGTGGATGTCATCGTGGTTGGCGCCGGCTCGGCCGGATGCGTGATGGCCAACCGGCTGAGCGCCGACGGCGCACTGTCCGTGTGCCTGCTGGAAGCCGGCCCTAGGGACCGCTCCCCGTGGATACATATCCCCATCGGCTATGGCAAGACGATGTTCCACAAGGTGGTGAACTGGGGCTATTACACCGACCCCGATCCCAACATGCTGGGCCGGCGCATCTACTGGCCGCGCGGCCGCACGCTGGGCGGATCCAGCGCCATCAACGGGCTGATCTACATTCGCGGCCAGCGGCAGGATTACGACGCTTGGCGCGACGCCGGCAACCCGGGATGGGGCTGGGACGATTGCCTGCCGGCCTTCCGCAAGCTGGAAAACAACGACCTGGGCGCGGGGCCCACCCGAGGCGTGGACGGCCCCTTGAACGCCACCTCCATCAAAACGCCTCATCCGCTGGTAGAAGCCATGATCGCGGCGGCCGGCACGCAGGGCGTGCCGCACGTGCAGGACTTCAACACGGGCGACCAGGAAGGCGTGGGCTATTACCAGCTGACCACGCGCAATGGCTGGCGCTGCTCGACGGCAGTGGCCTATCTGCGCCCGGCCGAAGGGCGCCCCAATCTGCGCGTGGAAACCGGCGCCCACACGATGGCCGTGCTGTTCGAAGGCAGCCGCGCCTGCGGCGTGCGCTACCGGCAGGACGGCCAGGTGCGCACGCTGCGCGCACGGCGCGAGGTGGTGCTGTGCGCGGGCGCGCTGCAATCGCCGCAACTGCTGCAACTGTCCGGCGTCGGGCCGGCCGCGCTGCTGCGGCAGTTCGGCATCGGCGTGGTACGGGATCTGCCGGGCGTCGGCGAAAACCTGCAGGACCACCTGCAGATCAGGCTGATCTACGAAACCACGCGGCCCATCACCACCAACGACCAGTTGCGCACGCTGAGTGGCCGCGCCCGCATGGGGCTGCAGTGGCTGCTGTTCCGCGGTGGGCCGCTGGCCGTCGGGATCAACCAGGGCGGCCTGTTCTGCCGGGTGGACCCCGCCAGCCGCACGCCCGACACCCAGTTCCATTTCGCGACCCTGTCGGCCGACCTGGCCGGCGGCAAGGTGCATCCGTTTTCGGGTTGCACGTATTCGGTCTGCCAGTTGCGCCCGTCTTCGCGCGGCCAGGTCCGGCTGCGCAGCGCGGACCCATTCGAGGCGCCCTCCATGCAACCCAATTACCTGTCCACCGAATTGGACCGGCGCATGACGATCGCCGCGGTCAAGTATGCGCGCGCGCTGGCCGCGACGGAACCGCTGGCCGGATTGATGAAGCGCGAATTCCGCCCCGGGCCGGACGTGCGCACGGATGACGAGATCCTGCACTTCTGCCGGGAGTACGGCGCCACCATCTTCCATCCTTCCGGCACCGCCAAGATGGGACCGCGCAGCGATCCGATGGCCGTGGTGGACGAGCGCCTGCGCGTGCACGGCGTGGCCGGCCTGCGCGTGGTGGATTGTTCCATCATGCCCACGCTGGTTTCCGGCAACACCAATGTGCCTGTCGTGATGCTGGCCGAACGCGCAGCCGGATTCATGCTGGAGGATCTGAAGGCAACGCGGCGGCAGGCCGAACTGGTCGCCGCGTAAGGCACGTGTAACCCCCGCAGGAAAGCATGGCGAGCGGCAACGCAGAGTGCCCCGCCCCCCCCATCAAAGGAGACTGGAATGGCCAAGCAGAACGAAGCCGCAGTACGCCGTGTCGTCACCGCGTCGCTGATCGGCGCCACGATCGAGTGGTACGACTTTTTCCTCTACGGTGTCGTGGCGGGCATCGTATTCAACAAGCTGTACTTTCCCACCGGCGACCCGCTGGTCTCGACCATGCTGGCCTACACCACGTTCGCCGTGGGCTTCGTGACGCGGCCGCTCGGCGGCCTGATCTTCGGCCATTTCGGCGACCGCATCGGCAGGAAAAGCATGCTGGTGATGACGCTGATGATCATGGGCGTGTCCACATTCCTCATCGGCCTGGTGCCCACCTACGACAGCATCGGCGTCTGGGCGCCCATCCTGTTGCTGCTGCTGCGCGTGTTCCAGGGCATCGGCCTGGGCGGCGAATGGGGCGGCGCGGTGCTGATGGCGTATGAGTACGCGCCGCCGGGCAAGAAGGGCTTCTACGCGTCGCTGCCGCAGATCGGGCTGGCGATCGGCCTGTGCCTGGCCTCCGGCACCGTGGCGCTGCTGTCCACCTTGCTGACCGACGAGCAGTTCATGGCCTGGGGCTGGCGCATCGCCTTCCTGGCGTCGGCCGCCATGGTGCTGGTGGGCATGTACATCCGCCTGAACATCAAGGAAACGCCCGAGTTCACCGCGGTCAAGGAAAGCAACGCCGAAAGCCGCATTCCCTTCTTCGACATGCTCAAGCGCTACCCGGGCAACGTCTTCAAGGGCATGGGCGCCCGCTACATCGACGGCGTGTTCTTCAACGTGTTCGGCGTGTTCTCGATCTCGTACCTGACGCAAACCGTGCAGATCACGCGAACCGAAGCGCTGACGGGCGTGATGGCCGCGGCCCTGGTGATGTGCTTCTTCATCCCCTTCTTCGGCAGATTGTCCGACCGCATCGGCCGCACCCGCGTCTATTTCTGGGGATCGCTGATCACCGCCGCGGCGTCCTTCCCGGGCTTCTGGCTGATGCTGCACAGCGAAGGCAGCGTGATGCTGATCTGGCTGGCGATCATCATCCCGTTCGGCATTTTCTACGCCGCCATCTATGGCCCCGAGGCCGCCCTGTTCTGCGAGCTTTTCGACGCCAAGGTGCGATACACCGGTATATCGTTCGTCTACCAGTTCTCGGGCATTTTCGCCTCGGGCATCACGCCCATCATTGCCACCGCCCTGCTCAAGACCGGCGGCGGCCAGCCGTGGCTGATCTGCCTGTATGTGCTGTTTGCCGGGGTGGTGTCGGCGCTGTGCGCATGGCTGATCGGGCGCGGCCGGCCGGCGGACGAGCCCGCCAGCCACCCGGCGGCGCCCCTGCCCCGGGCGGGGTTGCGCAAGGCCTGAGCGAGGGGTGAGGCGCCGTACTCAGGCGCGCGGCAGCCTCGCGAACCAGGCTTCGGCCAGCTTCACGAACGCGCTGGCGCCAATCGGCAGCAGCGCGTCGTTGAAGTCGTAGCTGGTGTTGTGGACCAGGCACGGCCCCTCGCCGTGGCCCAGCTCGCGGTGTCCGCCATCGCCATTGCCGATGAAGCAATAGCTGCCGGGCACCGCTTCCAGCATGAAGGAGAAGTCTTCCGCCGCCATGATGGGCGTCTGCGCCAGCAAGCGCTCCTGGCCGACCACCTGGGCCAGCGCTTCGCGCATGAAGGCCGTCTCGGCCTCGTGGTTGATCGTGGACGGATAGTGGCGCGTGAAGACGAAATCGCATTCGGCGCCGAACATCGCGGCCACGTGCTGCGCCACCTCACCCATGCGCCGCTCGATCAGGTCCAGCGTCTCGGCGGTGTAGGCGCGCACCGTGCCGCCCAGTTCGCAGGTGTCGGGGATGACGTTGACGGCCTCGCCCGCCCGCAGCGTGGTCACGGAAATGACGGCCGTCTCAAGCGGCTTCTTGTTGCGGCTGATGATGGTCTGGAAGGCCTCGATCATCTGGCCGGCCGCCGGGATCGGATCGATGGCCAGGTGCGGCATGGCGGCATGGCCCCCCTTGCCGCGTATGGTCACGTGGAACTCGCTGTTGGATGCCAGCACCGGGCCCGGCGACGACGCGAAACAGCCCTCCGGGATGCCCGGCATGTTGTGCATGCCGAACACGGCCTCCATCGGAAATTTCTCGAACAGGCCGTCGCGCATCATCTCGCGCGCGCCGCCGCCGCGTTCTTCAGCGGGCTGGAAGATCAGGTAGACGGTGCCGTCGAAATTGCGGTGGCGCGCCAGGTACTGGGCCGCGCCCAGCAGCATGGCGGTGTGGCCATCATGGCCGCAGGCGTGCATCACGCCCGCGTGCTTGCTGGCGTGCGCGAACTGGTTCGCTTCCTGCATGGGCAGCGCGTCCATGTCGGCGCGCAGCCCCAGTGTGCGCGACGAGGTGCCGTTGCGGATCACGCCTACCAGGCCCGTCTTGCCGAAGCCCCGGTGCAGCTCGATGCCCCAGCTCTCCAGCAGCTCGGCCACCCGTTGCGCAGTGCGGTTCTCCTCGAATGCCAGTTCGGGATGGGCGTGGATGTCGCGCCGGACGTCTCGAATGGCGGGGGCGTTTTCAACAATCTCTTCAATCAGGTTCATGGCTACCGGTGCCGGCTCCCCGCAGGGAGCCGTTGATTCCAGGGTTGGAGGGAAAGGATGAGGATCAATCGGGCTTGATGCCCAGCTTGCGCAGCACGGGGCCGGTGGCCTCGCGCTCGTCGGCGACGCGCTGCGCGAAGGCGCTGGCCTCCAGATGGTACGGCAGCGAGCCGTGGCTGGCGTACATCTGGCGCATGGCGCCGTCCTGCTGCGCGCGGCCGATCTCGGCGTTCAGGCGCTTGACGATGGCTTCCGGCGTGCCCGCACGCGCGGCCAGCCCAAGCCACACCGCGCCTTCGAAGCCGCGGAAGTCCTGCTGCGCCAGCGTCGGCGCGCGGCCAAAGGCGGCATCGGGCACCGCGTCGCTGATGGCCAGCACGCGCAGGCGCCCTTCCTTGACCATCGGTTCGACCAGCGCGGTGCCGGCGAAATACATCTGCGTATCGCCGGCAAGCACCGAATTGAGCGCGCCCGTACCCGTCTTGAACGGCACGTGCATGATGTCCACGCCGGCCTGTTCGCGCAGCATTTCGAACAGCACATGTGGCGGGCTGCCGTTGCCCGAAGACGCATAGTTCAGCCGGCCCGGCTGCTGGCGAGCCAGCGCGAACAACTGCGCCAGCGACTGCGCCGGCACCTTGTCGTTGACCGTCAGCGCCATGGGGATGACGGCCAGCGGACTGACTGGTACTACATCGCGCACCGGGTCATACGTCAGCGCGGGAAAGATGTAGGGGTTCCACACCAGATGGGCGTTGGTGACGAGCGCCAGCGTGTATCCGTCGGCGGGCGCCGACTTCAGTTGCTGCATGGCCAGCAGACCGCCCGCGCCGGGCTTGTTTTCAACGACGACAGGCTGGCCGAATGCGTTATGCAACCGTTCGGCCAGCGGCCGCGCGAACAGGTCAGGCAGGCTGCCCGGCCCGCCGTTGACCACAATGGTCATCGGCCGGGCGGGCCAATCGGCCGCACTGGCGGGCACCGCGACCGCCAGCGCCGCGCAAGCGGCCAGACCGCCCCAGGCACGCCGTAACCACGAACGCAAGAACCCGGCGCCGCGTGCCGCCTGCGCACGCCCGGCACGCGGGGACGCCGCGCGGGATAACTGCCGGCACGGCCGGCTGTCGCTTGGACGTATCACTGCTTGTCTCCTCGTGCGCCTGCCGCCGGCGAAAAGCCAGGGAATGGCAGCCGGCTCTCTGGCGGCGCTTTTTTTCTACGATAAGCAGCATAAATCTCGACGTCAATATCTTTTATCGAGATTTTGGAAAATAGGGCTAAATCATCCCTCCCCGGCTCCGGCAGCCGCGACCGGCGGCCGTTCGCCCGGCCAGCCGCCGCCCAAGGCCTTGAACAGGCTTGCCAGGGCCATCTGGCGCTGGGTGCTGACCTCGATATAGCTCAGCTGGTCGGTAAACGCGCTGCGCTGAGCGTCCAGGTAACGCAGATGGCTATCCACGCCGCCACGGTAGCGGGCTTCCGACAGGCGCATGGCTTCCAGGCTGGACTCGGCCAAGGCCCGGCGCGACGCCTCCTCGCGCCGCAGGGTGTCGGTGGCCGCCAACGCGTCGGCCACTTCCTTGAACGCCGTCTGGATGGTCTTTTCGTAGGCCGCGACCGCAATGTCCTTACGCACGTGCGACAGATCCAGGTTGGCGGTATTGCGGCCGCCCGCGAAGATCGGCAGCGTGATCTGCGGCGTGAACGACCAGGCGCGCTGGCCGCCGTCGAACAGGTTGGATAGGTCGGCGCTGGACGATCCGAACAGGCCGGTCAGCGAAATGCTGGGAAAGAACGCCGCCCGCGCGGCACCGATGCTGGCGTTGCGCGACTGCAGCTGATGCTCGGCTGCCAGGATGTCGGGCCGGCGCTCCAGCAGTTCAGAGGGCGCGCCCGCCGCGATTTCTTGCAGCAGCACGGGGGAAGCCGCCAGTTGCTGCGGCAGGTAGGGTCCCAGGTCGTTCACGCCCACCAGCAGCGCCAGCGCGTTGCCGGCCTGCCGCACTTCGCGGTCCATGCGCTCCAGTTCCGCCCGCGCCTGCTCGGTCAAGCCCAGCGCCTCCTGGTAATCCAGCGCCGTGGCCGCGCCGGCCTGGCGCCGCTTGACGATCAGTTCCAGCGACGATTCGCGGCTGGCCAGCGTCTGGCGCGTGACCAGCAGGCGGCGCTGCGCGCTGTCGCGCGTCAGATAGGCCTGGATCACTTCGGCCACCAGGCTGATCCGCGTGCTGTGCGCGGTTTCCTCGGTTGCCAGGTATTCCTGCAACGCGGCGTCCGACAGGCTGCGCACGCGACCGAACAGATCGATCTCGAACGAGGTCAGCCCGATTCCCGCCTGGTAGGTGCTTTGCACGCCGGCGCTGCCGGTACTGCTCAAGTCGCCCGGCACCCGTTGGCGCGTGCCCGTGCCTTGGGCGTTGATGCCCGGCAGGCGGTCCGCGCGTTCGATCCGGTACTGCGCCCGCGCCGCTTCGATGTTCAGCACTGCCTGGCGCAGGTCGCGGTTGTTCTCAAGCGCCAGCGCCACCAGCTGCCGCAGCGGCGCATCGGTCACGAACGACTGCCAGTCCAGCGTAGCCGCCGCCGACGGCGCGGCCGTTGCGGCCGGCTGATTGAACTGCGCCGGATACTGCGCGGGAATCGGCGCATCGGGCCGCTGGTGCACCGGCGCCAGCGAGCATCCCGCCAGCACCGCGCTCAGCGCCAGGGCGCCCAGGCGCAAGGGGAAAAAGGTTTGCATCATGAGTCTTACTCCTCGGCCGTGCGCGGGGCCGGCAAGGGTTCGGATGCCGGCCGGCCGCGTTGCTTCGACACCAGCGACAGCACCCACACAAAGAAGATGGGCACGAAGATCACGCCCAGCAGCGTGGCGGTCAGCATGCCGCCAATCACGCCCACGCCCAGGGCACGCTGGCTGGCGGCGCCCGCGCCGCTGGCCAACGCCAGCGGCACCACGCCCAGGATGAACGCCAGCGACGTCATCACAATGGGGCGGAAGCGCAGCTTGGCGGCCTGGATGGCGGCGTCCATCAGCGAATGGCCCTGCTCGCGCAGGCTCTTGGCGAACTCCACGATCAGGATCGCGTTCTTGGCCGCCAGCCCGATGATGGTGATGAGGCCGACCTTGAAGTACACGTCGTTCGACATGCCCAGCACCGTTACCGCCAGCACCGACCCGAGCGCGCCGATCGGCACGATCAACATGACGGACGCGGGGATGGCCCAGCTTTCATACAGGGCGACCATCAAAAGGAACACCACCAGGAACGCCAGCGCGAACAGCATCGGCGCCTGCGCCCCGGCGAACTTCTCCTGGTAGGACAGGCCCGTCCATTCATAGCCGATGCCGCTGGGCAGTTCCGACACGATGCGCTCGATCTCGGCCATCGCCTCGCCGGTGCTGCGCCCGGGCATCGCGTCGCCCGCGATCTTGAACGCCGGATAACCGTTGTAGCGCGAGATCTGCACCGGGCCGTTCTCCCAACTGGTCTGGACGAACGCGCTCAGCGGGACCATGCCGCCCGACTTGTTGCGCACGTTCAGCATCAGGATGCTCTCGGGCGTCATGCGGTCGCGCACGTCCGCCTGCACCACCACGCGCTGCAAGCGCCCGGCGTTGGCGAAGTCGTTGATGGTGGCGGACCCGTAGGCCGACGAGATCGCCGTGCTGATCGTGTCGAACCCGATGCCCAGCGCTTCCGCCTTCTGGCGGTCGATGTCCAGGCGCAACTGCGGCGCGTCGGCCAGGCCTTCCATCATGGCGTAGGCGATTACCGGCGAACTGTTGGCCTTGGCCAGCAGCTGGTTGCGCGCATCCGTCAGGGCCGCGCGGCCCAGGCCGCCGCGGTCTTGCAGGCGCAGCGCGAAGCCGCCGGAGTTACCCAGGCCGTCGATGGGCGGCGGGTTCACCGCCATGATCGAACCATCGTCGATGGCCGCAAAGCGCGCGTTCACGCTGTTGGCCACGTCGCTGGCGGCCTGGCCCTTGCCGCGCTCGGACCAGTCCTTCAGCGTCGGGAACGCGATGCCGGCGTTCTGGCCCGTGCCCGAAAAGCTGAAGCCCATCACCGTGAAGGCGTCGCCCATCGCGTCCAGCGACATCAGGTGCTGCTCGACGTCCGCCACGACCTTGTCGGTGCGGGTGTGGGTGGCCCCGGGCGGCAACTGGACGTCGACGATCACATAACCCTGGTCTTCCGGCGGCACGAACGATTCCGGCACGCGCACATACAGCACGCCCAGCACCGCCACGATCGCCACGTAGATCACCATGTAGCGGCCGGTGCGCTTGACCAGCCGCGTGTTCAGCGCCTCGAAGCGCCCGGTCAGGTGGTTGAAGCTGCGGTTGAACCAGCCGAAAAATCCTTTCTTTTCATCGTGATGGCCCTTGGGGATGGGCTTTAGGAACGTGGCGCACAGGGCGGGCGTGAACGTCAGCGCCAGGAAGCCGGAGAACAGGATCGACACTGCCAGCGACAGCGAGAACTGCTGGTAGATCACGCCGACCGAACCGCTCATGAACGCCAGCGGCAGGAACACGGCGGACAGCACCAGCGTGATGCCGACGATGGCGCCCGACACCTGCTCCATCGCCTTGATCGTGGCCTCGCGCGGCGGCAAGCCTTCTTCGGCCATGATGCGTTCCACGTTCTCGACCACCACGATGGCGTCGTCCACCAGGATGCCGATCGCCAGCACCATGCCGAACATCGTCATCATGTTCACCGAGAAGCCCAGCACGGACATCACCGCGAACGTGCCCAACAGGCACACGGGCACCACGATCGTGGGGATCAGCGTGTAGCGGATGTTCTGCAGGAACAGGAACATCACCAGGAAGACCAGCACCATCGCCTCAAGCAGCGTGTGCACGACCTTTTCAATTGCCACGCTGACAAAACGCGACGTGTCGAACGGCACCGAGAATTCCACGTCTTCCGGGAACGAGGCGGACAGCTCCTGCAGACGCGCCTTCACGGCCTTGACCGTATCGATCGCATTGGCGCCGGGCGCCAGCTGCACCGCCGCGCCGACCGACTTCTTGCCATTCAGGCGCGTTTCAAAGTCGTAGCTCTGGCGGCCCACTTCCAGGCGCGCCACGTCGGCCAGGTGCACGGACGAGCCGTCGTCGTTGGCGCGCAGCACGATCCTGCCGAATTCTTCCGGCGAATCCAGCATGCCTTTCACGGCCAGGGTGGCCGTCAGTTCCTGCTCGGCCGAACCGGGACGGCTGCCGAAGCTGCCTGCCGGCACCTGCACGTTCTGGGCGGCGATGGCGGCATTGACGTCGGCCACCGACAGGCCCAGGCCCAGCAACTTCTGCGGGTCGATCCACACCCGCATGGCGGCTTCGGCGCCGAAGAACTGCACCTTGCCCACGCCGTCGACGCGACGGATTTCGTTGTTGATATGGCGCGCCGCGTAGTCCGACAGGCCCACCACGTCCTTGTGTGCGTCGTCGCCCTTGTAGGTCAGGGCGTAGATCATCAGGAAGTTCGAGCTGGCCTGCTCGACCTGCAGGCCCTGCTGCGTCACGGCGGACGGCAGGCGGGCTTCCGCCTTCTTGATGCGGTTTTGCACGTCGACCTGGGCCAGGTCGGGGTCCGTGCCCGGCTCGAACGTGACGGTGATTTCCGCGCTGCCGCTGGAGCTGCTGGACGACTCGTAGTACAGCATGTGCTTGGCGCCGTTCAGCTCTTCTTCGATGACGCTCGTCACCGAATCGACCAGCACCGAGGCGGAGGCGCCCGGGTACACGGCGGCGATGGTCACCTGGGGCGGCGCCACCACCGGAAACTGCGAGACCGGCAGCGACGGAATCGCCAACAAGCCCGCCAGCGAAATGAAGATGGCCACCACCCACGCGAAATTGGGGCGGCCAATGAAAAACTTGGACATGATCTATCCTTGCGAAGGCATGGGGTGCGCGGGTGGACGGTCAGTTCGCGGCAGAGGCGGACGCCTTGCCAGCGGCCGCGACCTTGGGCTCGGCCGCCGGCGTCACGCTGACTTTCTGGCCGGGCACGGCGGCGTTGACGCCGCCCACGATGACGCGGTCGCCCGCGTTCAGGCCCTCCACGATGTGCCAGTCGCCGCCGCGCATCGTGCCGGTCTGCACCAGGCGGGACTCCACGACCTCGTCCTTGCCCACCACCATCACCTGCGGCTTGCCGTCGGTGCTGCGCAGCACGGCGCGCTGCGGCACCAGGATAGCTTCGGGGTCCACCCCTTGCCGCGTCTGCACGCGCACGTACATGCCCGGCAGCAGCAACACGTCGGGGTTGGCGAATTCGCCGCGCACGGACACCTGCCCCGTGGTCCGGTCCACCGCGATGTCCGAAAACAGCAGGCGCCCGTTGCGCTTCTGGTCGGTGCCGTCGATGGTGAGGGAAATGGCGGCGCCCTCGCCCTGCCCCAGGCTGCCGTCCTGCAGCGCGGCGCGCATGCGCAGCATGTCCGCGACAGGCTGGGTGAAGTCCACGTAGATCGGGTCCAGTTGCTGGATCTTCGCCATGACCGTGGCCTCGTTCTGACCCACCAGCGCGCCTTCGGTGACCTGGGCGCGGCCGATGCGCCCCGAAATCGGCGCCTTGACCGTGGCGTAGTCCAGGTTCAATTGCGCGGTTTCCACGTCGGCCTGCGCCGAGCGGCGCGCGGCCTGGGCGCTCTTGAGCGTGGTGGTGGCGGTGTCGAAGTCCTGCTGGCTCACGGCTTCGATCTTGACCAGCGGCGTATAGCGCTTGACGATGGCCTGGGCGTCCGACACGGCGGCATCCGCCTTGGCCAGTTCGCCCTGGGCGCGCGACAACGCCGCCTTGAACGGCGCCGGATCAATGCGGAACAGCACGTCACCCGCCTTCACGTCGGCGCCTTCCTCGAAATTGCGGCTAAGCACGATGCCCGCCACGCGGGCACGCACTTCCGCCACCCGCATGGGTTCCACCCGCCCCGGCAACGCGCTGGTCAGCGCGTAGCGTTCGGGTTGCACCGCCAGCACCTGCACGGCGCGGGGCTCGGACGCCTGCGAATGCGCGTCCTCTCCAGCCCCGCAACCAGCCAAAACGATCGACATCACCAACGCCGTCAGGGGCCATTGCCACCTGGTCTGATTCTTCAACATAGCAACCCCCGCCCGCGGCGTCCTGAATTCAACAAGTCGCTGATGCTACCCGATTGCTTAATTTGAATCAATAACGATTCATTTGGTTCTGTGAAGTTGATTGCACGGCGCTTAACAAGTTTTTACTTGCCAACTTCGCCAAAGTTTGTACAAAGTGAATCACGCATGATTCAATAGCGCATGATCAAGTTCCATGACAGAACGGGGGCAGAAAATGTCTGACGAGGCGGGGCACGAAAAACTTCTGGTGGCGTTGGCGATGGCAATGGTCGACCAGCCCAGGGGCACCCTGCAGGAACTGGCCAAAGCCGTGGGCGTGAGCAAAGCGACGCTATACCGCTTCTGTCAGACGCGGGACCAGCTGGTCCTGCGACTCACGACGCATTGCGCCCACGTCATGAAGAAGGCGCTGGCGGACTCGCATCTGGATACGGCGCCGCCGCAAGAGGCGCTGCGCAACCTGATCCATCAGAATCTGGCGCACAAGGAATTGACGGCTTTCCTGATGTACAACTGGAAGCCCGACAACGAGCAGCAGCCCGACATCATGAACAGCTGGTCGGGGTATCAGGAATCGCTGGACGCGTTCTTCCTGCGGGGGCAGCGCGAAGGCGCCTTCCGCGTGGACATGACGGCGGCGGCGCTGACGGAGATGTTGTTCGGCGTGCTGACCAGCATGGTGGACGCCGAACGCCGCGGACGCGTCGCCCGCCTGGGCATTGCGTCCGTGGTCGAGCAGATGATGCTGCACGGCATTGCTGCCGAACCGGTGCGCGCCCCGGCCTGAGGCGCGTTCCCGGAATACCTTTATGCAGCGGCTACCGGCCGCCCGTAGAACGGGTAGTTCGGGTCGTTGTAGCCGTGCGTCGACGCATGGCCAGGCGTCACCCAGCCGTCCACGACGGCTTCGTCTTCCGCCGTGATCTTCACGTCCAGCGCCGCATAGTAGTCGTCCATCTGCGCCATCGTGCGCGGGCCGGCGATCACGCTCGTGATGACCGGATTGGCCAGCACCCAGGCGGTGGCGAAGTGGCCCGGCTGCACGCCGCGCGCCGCGCTGTGCTGAACCAGCTGCTGCGCGATCTGCAGGGACTCTTCACGGAATTCGGTAGCCAGGATGCGGCGGTCGCCACGCCCGGCACGGGTATCGGCCGCCGGCGCCTGGCCGGGCAGGTACTTGCCCGTGAGCACGCCGCGCGCGATGGGGCTGTACGGCACCACGCCCAGCCCGTAATGCTTGCAGGCGGGCAGGATTTCCACTTCCGGACCGCGATTGAGCATGTTGTAGTACGGCTGGCACACCACCGGTTGCGGCACGCCCAGCTTTTCGGCGAGGCGCATGACCTCGGCAATGCGCCACCCGCGGAAGTTCGACAGGCCGAAGCTGCGCAGCTTGCCCGCGCGGATCAGGTCGCCCAGCGCCCACAGCGCTTCTTCCAGGTTTTCCTCGTGGTAGTCGCGATGCAGGTACAGGATGTCCATGAAATCCGTGCCCAGGCGCGAGAGGCTTTGCTCCACGCCGCGCATCAGCCACTGGCGCGAATAATGGGCCTGGTTCGGGCCCTTGCCCACCGGATTGCCGATCTTGCTGGCCAGCACCCAGTCGTGGCGCTGCCCTTGCAGCAGCTTGCCCACCACCTCTTCCGAACGGCCTTCGTTGTAGACGTCGGCCGTATCGATGAAATTCAAGCCATGGTCGCGCGCCGACGCGACAATGCGCGCCGCCTCGTCATCAGGCGTCTGTTCTCCGAACATCATGGTGCCCAGGCATAGCGGCGAAACGCGCAGATTGCTGGTTCCCAGTCGGCGGTAGTTCATGGCTTCATTCCTTGGTCGGTAAGAGGTCAGAATGTTACGCCTGTGGCGCGTCCACCGCTGCAAGGATCTTGCCGAACAGTGCATCCGCATGGGCGGAATTCAGCCAGCGCACGATCACCACCATCTTGCGCTCGGGCTCCACCCAGGTAAACGAACTGCCCGCGCCCACGCCGAAGAAGCTGCTGGCCGGCACGCTGGGGAACACGCGGCCTTCGTGGTTCAGCCAGATCAGGTAGCCGTAATACGGCGCGATGGCGCAGGGCGTGCGCATCGCTTGAATCCATTCCCGCGACAGGATCTGCTTGCCGTTTGCCTGGCCGTCGTTCAGCAGCATCTGGCCGATCAGCGCCTGGTCGCGCGCGCTGATGGACATGCCGCCGCCCCAATGGGATCCGCCCGGCACCGATGGCATGCGCTGGCCGTCGATCTCGACCCAGGCGGTGTCGTAGCCCACCCATTGCCAGTCTTCGCTCGCGCCGATGGGGCGCGTGACGGCTTCGCGGAACACGTCCGGCAGCGGCTTGCGGAACAAGTGCAGCAGCGCGTAGGACAGCTGGTTGATGCGCACGTCGTTGTATTCCCAGTAGGTACCGGGGCGCTGCAAGGGGCGCGCGTCGCCCTTCTTGCCATCGGGCGGCACGCCGAACGTGACGGCGCGATAGCGGTCCGCCTGGTCCGACACGCCGAAGCGCTCGCCTTCCCATTCGCTGGTCTGCTGCAACAGGTGACGCCACGTGATGTCGGCGTTCTGGCCTTCGTCGAAACCGATGCCGGGCACCCGCTTGCCGACGGGCTCGTCCACATCGGGCAGCAGGCCGCGGTCGTGCGCCACGCCCGCCAGGATCGCCAGATACAGCTTGGCCACGCTGAAGGTCAGGTCGGCACGCTCGGGCTCGCCCCAGGACGCGACGGTCTTGCCGTCGACCACGACCACACCCGATACCGGGCCGCGGTCATGGATCGGCCCCAGCAGGCGGTTCCAGGGCGGCGGATCGTTCAGGTGCACGCCGAAATTTCCCTTGACGCTGCGGTCCCAGGTGGATTCGTGTTCATTGGCGAACTGGATCGCCTGCTGCATAAGCGTGTTCATTGCTTCCCTCGTTATTGTGGTGTGTCAGGCCGTGGCGCCTTCGGGCGTGCGGGCCAGGAATTCCATTGCGGCCTGCATGCCGCCTGCGCGGTGCGGCACGCCGGCGGCGGCCAGACCCATCTCGACGCCTGCCAGGGTGCCGCACAGGGTCAGGTCATTGAAGTGGCCAAGATGGCCGATGCGAAAGACCCGGTCGGTCAGCTTGCCCAGGCCCTGCCCCAACGACATGTCGAAGCGGTCCAGGATTGTCTTGCGCAGCGCGTCCGCGCCGTGGCCATCGGGCATCAGCACGGCGGTCAGCGCGGGGCTGTGTGCGGCCGGATCCAGGCTTAGCAATTCCAGCCCCCATCCGGCCACGGCCAGGCGCGTGGCGCGCGCATGCCGTTCGTGCCGCGCGAACACACGCGGCAGGCCTTCGGCTTGCAGCATGGCCAAGGCCTCGTGCAGGCCGTACAGCAGGTTGGTCGACGGCGTATACGGGAAATAGCCTTTGGCGTTGGCGGTCAGCATGTCGCGCCAGTCCCAGTAGGCGCGCGGCAGGCGCGCGGTGTCGGCGGCGGCAAGCGCCCGCGCGCTGACGGCATTGAACGCCAGGCCGGGCGGCAGCATCAGGCCCTTTTGCGAGCCGGCCACCGTCACGTCCACGCCCCATTCGTCATGGCGGTAGTCGATCGAGCCCAGCGACGAAATCGTGTCCACCATCAGCAGCGCGGGATGCGCGGCGCGGTCGATCGCGGCGCGCACGGCGGCGATATCGCTGGTGACGCCCGTCGAAGTTTCGTTATGCACCACGCACACGGCCTTGATGCGGTGCTGCGTGTCTTCGGCAAGGCGCGCGCCGATCACGGCGGCGTCCACGGGGTGGCGCCAGTCGCCTTCGATGTAGTCGACCTCAAGCCCCAGGCGGCCCGCCAGCTTCTTCCACAGGCTGGCGAAGTGGCCGGTTTCCACCATCAGCACCCGGTCGCCCGGCGACAGCGTATTGACCAGCGCCGCTTCCCACGCGCCGGTGCCCGACGACGGAAAAATGACCACGGGGGATTGCGTCTGGAAGACCTCCTTGACTCCCGCCAGCACGGCCAACCCCAGCGCGCCGAATTCCGGCCCTCGATGGTCGATGGTGGGCTGATCGATGGCCCGCAGCACGCGGTCAGGCACATTCGTCGGCCCCGGAATCTGCAGGAAATGCCGGCCGGACGGATGGGAGTTCAGGGTAAGCATGCGTAGCCCCAGAGTGGAATTTTTTGTATACCAACGAAAGATGCGCGACGTGTAAACGACGTTTGTCTCGCATGCGGACTTGCGGCATGCGCCACTCTATCCCATTGTTTTTACATCGATAACCTAGGGTATACACCCATGATTGAACCGCAGGTCGCAGGTTTATAGTCTAGAAAAATACGGGGAAATGTTGGTATACCAATGAGCAGCAATCCTAGCCTGATGCCGGATCTGGCAGGGTCGGCACATGCCGGCCGCGCCGATTCCGATGCGACGCCAACCGCCGGGGTTCCGCCCTCGGCGCCGCGCGCCGCCGGCAACGGCCGCACGCTGCCCGGCGCGGTCGCCAGCCAATTGCGCGAACGCATCATCCAGGGCGAATTCCCGCCCGGCTCCCGCCTGAACGAACGTGCGCTGTGCGACCTGCTGGGCGTCTCACGCACCCCGATGCGCGAAGCGTTCCGCGTGCTGGCAGCCGAAGGGCTGGTGCAGATCGAACCGAACCGCGGCGCGCAGGTGGTGGCGCTGTCTGAGGCGAACATCCGCGAAGCCTTCGAAGTGATCGGCGGACTGGAAGCCATGTCGTGCCGGCTGGCGTGCGAACGGGCGACAGATGTCGAGATCGCGGAAATCCGTGCGCTGACCTACGAAATGATGGCCAGCCACGCCCGCCACGACCTGCCTACCTACTTCCGCACCAACCGCGAAATCCACGAACGCATCAGCCTGGCCTCGCACAACAGCCTGCTCAAGCAGCTGTACGACGCCCAGAACGCACGCATCCAGAACCTGCGCTTCGTGTCGAACGAAGACCGCCAGAAATGGGATCTGGCAATGCGGGAACACATCGAAATGGCCGACGCCCTGGACGCGCGCGACGCGGACCGGCTGGCGGGCATCATGCGGCAGCACTTGCAGCGCAAGTGCGAGGCCGCGTTAAAGACGTTGAACGCAGGGCAGGCCCCCGCGACCGCGCAGTCGTCCGGATCGGGTTGAAGCCCTTCCCAGCCCACGGACGACAACGATAAGAACAAGGGTGGCGCGGCCCGGAGCGAGATGATGGATACGCAGTACATGTAGTGCCTTCCAGAGGAGCCTTCACCATGGCTGATTGTCGCTTCACACCCGTCTCACCCGCCTTGCCCTCCCGCCGCACCCCTGCCCTGCACGCGCTTGCCGCCGCCTTGCTGGCCTGCGCCACGCTTGCCTCCCAGCCTGCGCTGGCCGGCAAGAAGGACGACACCTTGCGCATGGCCTACGACCAGGCGCCGGAAAGCGTGGACCCGTATTTCAACAACGTGCGGATCGGCGTCATCATCGCCGCCAACGTCTGGGACACGCTGCTGTACCGCGACCCCGTCACCAACGAGTACAAGGGCCAGCTGGCCAAGAGCTGGAAGCAGGTCGACGACAAGACGATGGAATTCGAGTTGCGCGAAGGCGTGAAATTCCATAACGGCGAGGAGTTCGACGCGGACTCGGTCGTGTACACGCTGAACTACGTGGCCGACCCCAAGAACAAGGCCGTCACCCAGCAGAACGTGGCCTGGATCGACAAGGTCGAGAAGATCGACAAGTACAAGGTGCGCCTCACCACCAAGGAGCCCTTCCCCGGCGCCAAGGAATACCTGTCCACCACCGCCGCCATCCACCCGGCCAAGTACTACCAGGAAGTCGGTCCCAAGGGCATGAACGCCAAACCCGTGGGGTCGGGCCCCTACAAGGTCACCGACTACCAGCCCGGCAAGTCCATCACGCTGGAGCGCAACGCCGACTACTTCAAGGACTCGCCCAAGGCGCAGCCCAAGATCGGCCGCGTCGTCATCCGCTTCATCCCCGACCGCCAGACCCAGATGGCCGAAGTGATCTCAGGCGGTGAAGACCTGATCATGAGCGTGCCCAAGGACCAGGCCGAACAGCTGGGCCAGATGCCCAACCTGCAGATGGTCACGGGCAACACGATGCGCATCGTGTTCATGCAGATGAACATCCAGGACGGCACCCCGGCGCCCCAGCTGAAAGACGAACGCGTGCGCCGCGCCATCATCCACGCGATCGACCGCAACGCCATGCTGAAGAACATCGTGGGCGAAGGCGGCGGCCTCATCAACACCATCTGCACCCCGTCGCAAGTGGGCTGCACGCAGGATGGCGCGCCCACCTACAAGTACGACCCGGCGCTGGCCAAGAAACTGCTGGCGGACGCCGGCTACGCCAACGGCTTCGACATCGACATCGTGGCGTACCGCGAACGCAACCAGACCGAAGCCATCATCAACTACCTGCAGGCCGTGGGCATCCGCGCCAAGCTGAACTACCTGCAGTACGCCGCCATGCGCGACATGATCCGCGCCAACAAGGCATCGCTGACCCACCAGACCTGGGGTTCGAACCTGGTCAACGACGTCTCGGCGTCCACGCCGGTGTACTTCGCCTTCGGCAACGACGACGTCACGCGCGACGCCCAGGTGCGGGACCTGCTCAACAAGGGCGACCACACGATCGACCCCGCTCCGCGCAACGCGGCCTACAAGGAAGCGCTGGACCTGATCGCGCAAAAGGCCTATGCGGTGCCGCTGTGGACGCTGCCCGCCTACTACGTCGCCACCAAGGACGTGAACTTCAAGCCCTACTCGGATGAGCTGGTGCGCTTCTGGGACATGAGCTGGAAGTAAGGCGCAGGGTTGCGCCGGGCAAGCATCGCGCCGCCCGGCGCCGCGAAACGATAGAGGAAGTCCTATGCTTTATTTCACGATCAGGCGCCTGGGCCTGGCGGCGCTGGTGGCGCTGACCGTTTCGATCCTGGCGTTCCTGCTGCTGCACCTGTCCGGCGACCCGGCCCTGGCCCTGGCGGGCGAAGGCGCGCGCCAGGCGGACATCGACATGATCCGCAAGACCTACGGGCTGGACCGGCCACTGGCGGTGCAGTACGCCGACTGGCTCTGGCACATCCTGCAAGGCGATTTCGGCACGTCGGTGTATTTCAAGACCGAAGCCGGCCCGCTGATCCTGTCCAAGCTCAAGACCACGCTGCTGCTGGGCATGGGCGCACTTGGGTTCGCGCTGCTGATCTCCATTCCGCTGGGCGTGCTGGCCGCGCTATATAAAGGCAGCCTGATCGACCGCATCTGCCTGGCGATCGCGGTGCTGGGCCAGGCGCTGCCCAACTTCTTCTTTGCGCTGATCCTGATCATGCTGTTCTCGATCTCGCTGCGCATCCTGCCCGTGTCGGGCAGCGGGACGTGGCAGCATTTCGTGATGCCGGCCATCGCCCTGGGCTATTACGTGGCGCCCGCCTTCATGCGGCTGATCCGCGCCGGCATGATTGAAGTGCTGGGCGCGGACTACATCCGCACCGCGCGGGCCAAGGGACTGCCCGCGCGCAAGATCATCTTCAAGCATGCGCTGCGCAACGCCATCGTGCCGGTGGTGGCCCTGGCCGCCGTGCAGCTGGGCTACCTGCTGGGCGGCTCCGTCGTCATCGAAACCATCTATGCGCTGGACGGCTTGGGCTACCTGGCCTACCAGAGCATCACGTACAAGGACTACCCCGTCATGCAGCTGATCGTGCTGCTGCTGTCCGTGCTGTACGTGCTGCTGACGCTGGCCGCCGATATCGCCAACGCGTGGCTGGATCCGCGCATCCGGGTGTCCTGACATGAATACGCCTACCCTCACCCCTGCCGCGCCCGGCGCCCCCGCACCGGCTCCGCTGGAACTGTCCGCCTCCACGCTGCGCTGGCGCCGCCTGCGCCGCAACAAGGCCCTCTTGGCCGGCGGCGGCATCCTGCTTGCCATCGTGCTGATTGCGCTGCTGGCGCCGTGGATCTCTCCACACGACCCCTACTTCCAGGACCTGGCCTACCGTACCGCGCCGCCGGTCTGGTACGAAAAAGGCACCTGGCTGCATCCGCTGGGCACCGACCAATTGGGCCGCGACTATATGTCCCGCCTGTTCTACGGCGCGCGCATTTCGCTGTTGATCGGCATCAGCGTGGCGCTGATCTCCGGGCTGATCGGCACGGCCATGGGCATGGCCGCCGGCTACTTCGGCGGCAAGGTCGACATGGCGGTGTCGTTCCTGATCACGACCCGCTTGTCGATGCCCGTCATCCTGGTGGCGCTGGCCACGGTGGCCATCGTGGGCGGGTCACTGTGGGTGGTGATCCTGGTGCTGGGCCTGTTGAAATGGGACCGCTACGCCGTCGTCATGCGCAGCGCCACGCAGCAGGTGCGGTCGCTGGAGTACGTGGCTGCGGCGCAAGCCGCGGGCGCGTCCACCTGGCGCATCGTGTGGGGCGAAGTCCTGCCCAACGTCGTGCCGCAGCTGATCGTCATCGCCACGCTGGAAGCCGCCAGCGCCATCCTGCTGGAAGCCTCGCTGTCGTTCCTGGGCCTGGGCGTGCAGCCGCCGCTGCCGTCCTGGGGCCTGATGATTTCCGAGGCCAAGGCCTACATGTTCTTCTCGTTCTGGCTGATCGCCATCCCGGGCTCGGCGCTGGCGCTGCTGATCTTCGCGATCAACCTGGCTGGCGACGGGCTGCATCAACTGCTGACGCCTGAAGAGAGAGCCTGACCATGAACGACAAAGAAATCGTCCTGGACGTACAAGGGCTGACCGTCGACATCGCCACGCCCCGCGGCCCGCTGCACGCGGTACGCGACGTGTCCTTCCAGGTCCGGCGGGGTGAAACGCTGTGCCTGGTGGGCGAATCCGGCTGCGGCAAGTCGATGACCTCGCTGGCCATCATGGGGCTGCTGCCCAAGGCCGCGCAGCGCAGCACGCGCCGGCTGTCGGTGTTGGGCGAAGACCTGTCGGCCGCGCGCGGCCGCCGCATCAACGCCCTGCGCGGCAGCAAGATGGCGATGATCTTCCAGGAACCGATGACGGCGCTGAACCCGGCCTACCCCATCGGCGAGCAGCTCACCGAGCACTACATCCATCACCGCCATGCCACGAAGCAGCAGGCGCGCGACCGCGCCATCGAGCTGCTGGAGAAAGTCGGCATCGCGTCCGCCGGACAGCGGCTGACGCAGTACCCGCACCAGTTGTCCGGCGGCCTGCGCCAGCGCGTGATGATCGCGATGGCGCTGATGTGCGGCCCTGAACTGCTTATCGCCGACGAGCCCAGCACCGCGCTGGACGTCACCATCCAGGCGCAAATCTTGCGCCTGCTGGCCGACTTGCAGGCCGAGCTGGGCATCGCCATGGTGCTGATCACGCATGACCTGGGCGTGGTCGCGCGCATCGCGCGGCAAGTCGCCGTGATGTATGCGGGCCAGATCGTCGAGGAAGGCCCCGTCGAGAGCATCTTCGCCACCCCGCGCCATCCCTACACGCAGGGGCTGCTGGGCTGTATCCCCGTTCCCGGCCGCACGCCGCCCGGCGAATCGCTGGGCACCATCCCCGGCGTCGTGCCCTCGCTGGTGGGCGACCTGCGCGGCTGCGCCTTTGCCGACCGCTGCCGTTACGCGCAGCCCCAATGCCGCGACACGATCCCCGTCTACGGCCACCCGCCCGAACAGCAATGGCGCTGCATCCGCCAAGAGGAAGGAGTCCCGGCATGAGCGCGCTCTTGCAAGCCGAAGCCGTCAGCCGGCAATTCTCGATCCGCGCGGGGCTATTCCGCCCGCGCAGCACGCTCCATGCCGTCAACGGCGTGGACCTCGCCGTGGAACGCGGCGCGGTGCTGGGCATCGTGGGCGAATCCGGTTGCGGCAAGTCCACCCTGGCCCGCATGCTGCTGGGCCTCACGCCCCCCACCGAAGGGGCCATCAAGCTGGACGGCCAGGACATCCGGCAGATGGACCGCCGCGCGCTCGCCCGCCGGGTGCAGCCGATTTTCCAGGACCCGTATTCGTCCTTGAACCCGCGCCGCTCGATCGCGTCCATCGTGTCGCTGCCGCTGGAAGTGCACGGCATCGCCAACCCCAAGCTGCATAAAGCGATCGAGATGCTGGAGCGGGTCGGCTTGCCGCCGCGCCTGGCGCACAACACGCCGGGGCAATTGTCCGGCGGACAGCGGCAGCGCGTGGCCATCGCCCGGGCGCTGGTCATGCACCCCGAGATCGTCATCTGCGATGAGCCCACCTCGGCGCTGGACGTGTCGGTGCAGGCGC
This sequence comes from Achromobacter sp. 18P8.1.1, assembly GCF_057799415.1. Lineage (NCBI taxonomy): Bacteria > Pseudomonadati > Pseudomonadota > Betaproteobacteria > Burkholderiales > Alcaligenaceae > Achromobacter > Achromobacter sp. 18P8.1.1. The sequence goes on from NZ_JBYOKH010000027.1 coordinate 45,166, forward strand.
AGATCATGAACCTGCTGATGGAGCTGCGGCGCGAATTCAACCTGACCTATGTCTTCATCAGCCACAACCTGGCGGTGGTGGAGCACATCGCCACCCACGTTGCAGTGATGTACCTGGGCCGCGTCGTGGAGTCCTCTCCCACGGCGCAACTGTTCCACGACCCGCGCCATCCGTACACGCAGGCGCTGCTGGCATCGGTGCTGACGCCGGAGCCCGGCCTTGGCATCCCCGACATGGGGCTGGGGCTGTCGTTTCCCGACCCGCTGCATCCGCCGCCGGGCTGCCCCTTCCATCCGCGCTGCCAATACGCCATGGCGCAATGCAAGACCGAACGCCCGGCGCTGGCGCTGCGCGACGAATCCGTGGTGGCCTGCCACCTGTACCCGACCTCTTCCTCTCATCCCGACGGAGCCCGACCATCATGACCCGTGAGCAAGCCATCGCCCAAGCGGAACACTGTTTTGATTCGGGCGCCTTCCGCGCGCTATTGGCGCGCCGGCTGGCGCTGCCGACGGAAAGCCAGAATCCGGAGCGCGCCGCCGTGCTGGCCGACTACCTGGAATCCGAGATCCGCCCGGCATTCGAAGCCTTGGGATTCACCTGCCGCACGCTGACCCACCCCAAGGCGCTGGCGCCTTTCCTGTATGCCGAGCGCATCGAAGACCCCGCCCTGCCCACCGTGCTGGGCTACGGACACGGCGACGTCATCCGCGGCCTGGAAAAGGAATGGAAGGACGGCCTGTCGCCGTGGGCGCTGACCGAGGCCGAGGGCCGCTGGTACGGCCGCGGCATCGCCGACAACAAGGGCCAGCACACGATCAACATGGAGGCGCTGCGGCTGGTGCTGGAAACGCGCGGTAAGCTGGGCTTCAACGCCAAGTACCTGATTGAAATGGGCGAAGAGACGGGGTCGATGGGCCTGCGCGAGCTATGCGCCGAGCACCGCGACCTGCTGGCCGCCGACCTGCTGATCGCCTCAGACGGCCCGCGCCTGGCGGCCAAGCGGCCCACCATTTTCCTGGGCGCGCGCGGCAGCCTGAACTTCGATCTGAGCATCGAGGCGCGCGCAGGCGGCCATCACTCCGGCAACTGGGGCGGGCTGATTTCCAACCCCGGCATCCAACTGGCGCACGCCATCGCCACCATCGTCTCGCCCACCGGACAGATCCGCATCCCGGAATGGGTGCCGGCCGAACTGCCGGCCGCCGTACGCCGCGCACTGGCCGATTGCCAGGTGGACGGCGGCGCGGACGGCCCGGAAATCGAACCGGAATGGGGCGAGCCCGGCCTGTCGCCCGCTGAACGGGTGTTCGGCTGGTGTTCCTTCGAAGTCCTGGCCTACAAGACGGGCAACCCCGAAACACCCGTCAACGCCATCCCGCCGCGCGCCTGGGCCCGCTGCCAACTGCGCTTCGTGGTGGGCGTGGACCCGGAAGACCTGATCCCCGCGCTGCGCCGGCACCTGGATCGCCAGGGCTTTCCGATGGTCAAGATCGCACTCACGCGCGAATCCATGTTCTGCGCCACCCGCATCGATCCCGACGACGCCTGGGTGCAATGGGCGGTGGATTCGCTGGAACGCACCTCCGGCGAAAAGACCGCGCTCTTGCCCAACCTGGGCGGATCGCTGCCCAACGACATCTTCACCGACGTCTTGGGCCTGCGGACGATCTGGGTGCCGCACTCGTATCCGGGTTGCTCGCAACATGCGCCCAACGAACATCTGCCGCCGGAATTGCTGCGCCAGGCGCTAGGGCTGATGACCGGGCTGTACTGGGACCTGGGCGCAGGCGGTACGCCCGCGGTCGCGCGCTAGGGCTTATCCGGCGCTCGCAGGAAATCGATGAAGCGCCGGACCTTCGCGCTGACGTGGCGGGTGTCAGGGTAGACGGCATACACCGGTTGTGGCGGCAGCGAAATCGTCGGCAGCACCCGCTGCAACACGCCCCGCGCCAGCGGTTCTTCCAGTAGCCAGTCCGGCAACGCGGCCACCCCGCAGCCGGCTTCGGCAAACGCCAGCAACGCCGACGCCGTGTCGGCATGGGCCACGGGCGCGACCCGCAGCGCGTGCTCTCGCCCTTTTCCATCGGTCACGCGCCAGTGGTCGCTGCGTCCCGGCCGGTTGGCCAGCCAGGGCATCGCAGCCAGGGCCTCCAGCGTGCGCGGCGCGCCATGCTCCGCCAGCAACTCCGGGCTGGCCACCAGCAGAAGCTTGAATTGGCCGATCGGCGTGGCGCGATAGCTGGAATCCGCCAGCGTCCCCACGCGGATCGCCAGATCCAGCCGGTCGCCGATCAGGTCGGCATGCGCGGAACTGGCCTGGTAGCTGACCCGCAACGCAGGATGGCGCCGCGCGAAAGCCGCCAAGGCGGGCGCCACGATACGGTTGCCGTAATCCACCGTGGCGGTCACGCGCAAGCTGCCCGCCAAGGTCGCCTGCCCCGACCGCGCCTGATCCACGGCCGCGTCGGCCTCGCGCAGCAGTCGCGCGCATTCCGCATAAAAGCCTTCGCCGGCCCCGGTCAGCGCCAAGCGCCGGGTGCTGCGGGTCAATAGCGCCACTCCCAGCTCTTGTTCCAGCTGCTTGAGATTGAAGCTGACGACCGCTTTGGTCGTGCCCAGCGTGTCGGCAGCCGCCGTGAACGAGCCGGCTTCAACGACCGCGACGAACATCCCCAGGCGATTCAGGTTGATCATGGGAGCATCCCATTGTCAAAAAAACACGAACAGTATATCCAGTCATTTGAGCTTCTTTCAGAACACCGGCCCACCTAGAATGGCGCTCCTTATTGTCTTTGAAGCCCGCCATGACGGACCTGTCTACCCCGTGCCTGCGCCTGACGCTGGACGCCCACTCCCTGATCGAACAATGGATCGGCCAGCCCGACACGCCGGACCACGTCCTGGCCGACCTGCTGTCGCGCTTTGCGCCCGGCTTCACCATGATCGCCACCGACGGCCAGCGTCTGGACGGGAACGCGCTACCGGCTTTGTTCGCCGGCCTGCGCGGCGCGCGTCCGGGCCTGAAGATCGGCATCGACGACATGAAGGTGCGGCACATTGACACGGCTTCGGTGCTGCTCACCTACCGCGAACGGCACGTCTGGAGCACGGGCGCTACGCAACGGCGCGCGACCGTCCTGTTCACCCGCGGGGCGGGTGAGCTGCCGCAATGGGCGCATCTGCACGAAACCTGGGCGTGACCCGACGGCGGCGGGCACGGCCATATCCCCTGTAGCTATATGCAAGCGGGGAATAAATCGTTGGCGCGGGCGGCGTGAATCATTAGAGTCCAACGCCGTCCCGTCGCGCCGGCAATCCGCCAGCGCGCGCCCCCGATACGAGCCGCTTTCATGCCCTTCCGATTCCAAGCTGTACGCCGCACCACCCTGCTTGCTTTGACGCTGGCCCTTGCCGGCGTCGGCACCGCCCATGCCGAACAACGCGTCATCCGCATCGTCGTCCCTTACGGCACCGGCGCCGTCCAGGACACCATCGCCCGAGCCATCAGTGACGAACTGGGCCAGGCCTTGAACGCCTCCATCGTGGTGGAAAACCGCGCAGGCGCGGGCGGCACCGTGGGCACGTCGCAAGTGGCCCGCGCCACGCCGGACGGCAACACCCTGGTGCTGGCCGCGGCCAGCCACAACATCGCCGGCTATCTGTACAAGAACCTCAGCTACGACCCCTACAAGGACTTCACGGGGGTCGCCTACCTGGGCAACACCGGCTACATCATCCTGGCGTCCGCCGGCTTGCAGGTGAAGAACACGGCTGAATTCATCCAGGCCGTCAAAGCGAAACCGGGCGCCTACGATTACGCGTCGGCCGGCAACGGCAGCGCCTCCCACCTGGGCATGGCCTCGTTCCTGACCGCCGCCGGCGTCCAGATGCAGCACATCCCGATGAAGTCCACGGGCGACGCCGTCACGGAACTGCTGGCCGGACGCGTGCAGGCCGTCACCGCCGCCACCATCGGCGTCACGGCGTACCGCAACGACCCGCGCGTGACGTTCCTGGCCTACACCGGCAAGACGCGCTCACGCTTTGCGCCCGACCTGCCCACCGTCGCCGAAAGCGGCTTGCCGGGCTACGCCTTCGATTCCTGGCTGGGCCTGCTGGCGCCCGCCGGCTTGCCCTCGGCCGAACGCGCCAAGATCAATGCCGCGGTCAACAAGGTGCTGGCCGACCCCAAGGTGCAGGCTCGCCTGGCATCGCTAGGCGTCGAAGCCGAAGCCAAGTCCCCCGAACAGTTCCAGGATCTGCTGAAGGCGGACTGGGAAGCCGCCGGCAAGCTGGTGGCCGCTTCGGGCGCGCGAGTCGAGTAGGCCGCGCGATCCCTACGACAAAAAATGCCCCCACGCTACGCACGCGGCGCGTGCTTGCTGCCCCCCGAGGGGGCGTTTTTTGTCTTGGGGCGGCCCTACGACAAAAAAAAGCCTCCGGCTAGGAGGCTTGGCGTGGCGGTTGCCGGTCGCGCTGACGATCCGGCTCGGGGTCCCGTATGCCGTCCAGCAGCAGGTCGGTGATGAATTCCGCCAACGCCTGCTGCTGCGCGGCGTCCGGCAGTTGGCGTGTGAAGCGTTCGATGATGCCCATCAGCGACTGCGCGAACCAGTCGGCCGGAATCGCCGCCCGGAACAGCCCGGCCTGCTGCTCGGCGCGGACGTTGTCGGCGATCATCGCCACCAGTTCGTCCTTCAGCGCTTCAGCCGCGGCCACCTGGAAGAAGCCGATGCGGGTCAGGTTGGGATCTTCCTGCAAGATGGCAAGCAGGCCGCGGACGCCACGGCGGATTCGGTCCGACATTTGCGTGCCGTCCAGGTCAGCGGGCAAACGCGCCAAGCTGATGGCCTGCCGCAAGCGCTGCGCGAACATGCCGACCAGTTCGTCGTAGGCCGCTTGCTTGCTTGAGAAGTATTGATAAAAGACAGGCTGGGTCACACCGGCGCGGGCGACAATGTCGCTGATCCGCGTTTGCTGGAATCCGCGCTCGGCGAACTCCGCCGCGGCGACCTGCAGAAGCTGTAACCGAGTGCGTTCACCCTTCGTGAGCCGCTTGTCTTGCAATAAAGAAGAGGGTCGTGCCGTAATCATCGCGAGAAAGTACTACCCTTCCTGGCTTTCCGCCAGTTTTTCTCAGACCTGCCCCACAACCTGATGTCACCAGTGATACAAACGTTGCGCGCATGGCGCATCTTGCATCGAACGTTGGCTGCCACGCTTGCCTCCACCGCCACGGGGTGTGTGCCCTACCCGGTTCACAAGACGATGCAGCCCGCCGCGCGCGTCACCGTGATGGACACGCAGTCGCAGCCTCTGAGTGACGCGCGTGTCATCCTTATCAGCAGATCCTATCCCTACGGCCGAGAACGATCTCGCCAGGAAGTACGGACGATGCCGACAGGCAAGGCAAGTTTCTCAGCGCAAACGGAATGGCGCGTTGAATCGTTGATGCTGCACGGTTCCGAAATCTATTTCTGGAATTGGTGCGTTGAGAAGGCAGGTTACGAGACTTACGAAACCCTAAACAATGCGGCGTCGCAATTTGACGACAAACTGATCGTACAACTGCCTCCCGGCGAATCGCGGTCGTGCGACAGGCTCTGAAGTCACTTGAAATGACCGTAGCGTTTGCAACATATTTTGGTGCTCCCGCAGCAGTAAAGTAGCGTTATCGCCACGAGTCTCTTATATAGAGGCTGTTGCGCGGCGACTCAGGAGCAAGATCATGAAACGGTTTACAGGCCGGATGGTTGTCGTGGCGTTGGCGCTTGCCGTTGCGAGCGCGCCCGTGATGGCCGGCGGACGCGGCGGTGGTTGGGGTGGTGGCGGCTACCACGGCGGCTATCACGGCGGTAATAACTATCACCACCACGGCGGTGGCGGCAGCAGCTCGGCGGGCTGGTGGGTGGGCGGCGCCTTCGCGTTGGCGGCGGTCGGCCTGTTGCTGGCGGCTGACTCCGGCCCTAATTATGTGCAGACTGGGGTGTATGCGTCGCCGGGCGTGGCCTATACGAGCCCGCCGGTGTATGCCGCACCCGTCTACGAAGCGCCCCCCGTCTACAGCGCCCCGCCCATTGCCTACGCGCAACCGCAGCCGCAATACGCACCCGTGCAATATGAATCTGCGCCCAAGGTCAATTCGGCCCAAGCCAATGCCACGAGCGATTGCCAGCGCTGGGCCATGAACCAAAGCGGCTACGACCCGGCAACCATTTCGCAATGGACCACGCAAGTCATGGTGGATTCCTACAACCACGCGCTGGATTCCTGCATGAACAGCCGCGGCTACCGCGCCAACTGACGCCGCAACCCCGGATATTCCCCATTGTCCTGACGCGCCGGCCTGCACACACTGCATGCCGGCGCGCCGCATTGGACGGCCCGCTAAAACGCGCGGCCGTCACGCCGGGCAACAAGGGAAAGCCATGCTCAACTTCAAGCGGTTCGCCGGCCTTTGCGCATTCAGCGCAGTTTGCGCCGCCTCGTTCTCCGTCCACGCCCAGACCGACGCCAAGCCCCAGGCCCTGACCATCGTGGTGCCTTACGGCGCCGGGGGCATCGTCGACAACACCGCGCGCGCGTTTGCGCAGAAGCTGGCCGCAGAGCTCGGCCGGCCCGTCGTCGTTGAAAACCGTGGCGGCGCGGGGGGCATGATCGGCATGAACACCGTGGCCCGCGCCCACGATGAAAACACCTTGGGTTTTACCGCCGTCAGCCCGGTCACGTTGTCGCCACACGTCATGAAAACCCTGTACGACCCGCTGAAGGACCTGGCGCCGGTGGCTGCCGTGATGTATTCGCCGGTGTACCTGGTGGGCGGCCCGAAATTCACGGGCAAGGACTTCAAGGACATGCTGAGCCAGGCCAAGGCGGACCCCGACGGCTTGTCGCTGGCGACGGCGGGCGTCGGGTCGCTGGGGCACCTGATGCTGGAACAAATCAACGGCCAGGCCAAGGTGCGCATCACGCACGTGCCCTACAAGGGCATGGCGCAGATGGTGCCGGACGCCCTGGGAGGCCAGTTCACGCTGATGCTGGTCAACGCGTCCGCCCCCGTCAACACGCTGATCGACGAAGGCAAGCTCCAGCTGCTGGCGGTGGGCTCACCGGCCCGCCTGCCCGGCCGGCCGGACGCGCCGACCTTTGCCGAACTGGGCTATCCCATGGCGAACATGACGTCCACCTTCGGCTTTTTCGCCCCGGGTACATCCAGCGCCGATTTCCGACGACGCATGAACGCCGTCATCAACCAGGTCGCCGCCATGCCCGACATCAGCAAGCCGCTGACCGATGCCTTGAACATCATGTCGCCCGGCAGCGTCGAGCAATTCGCGCAGCAAGTGCAGCGGGAATATGCCGACAACGGCAAGATCGTAAAGGCCGCGAATATCCGCAGCGAGTGATTTGCCCCCGGCGTGCGTAGGGATCAGCGGCGCCAGCCGCGCCAGGCGCAAAGCAGCCCGGCGGCCAGCAACAGGGTCGCCGGCACCACCCAGACAAATCCCGACGACGTGTAGACCACCTGGTCGTCGGGATCGTAGTAGCGACCCAGTTCGTTGAAATCCCACTTCAGGTAGAACGCGTACCAGGCGTAGTAGAAGAACGCGGATAGCGGCAGGCACAGCGCGGCGGCGACACGCGCCGGCCACCGCCGGCCGCTGGCCACCACGCCGGAGCGCCCGGCGGACGACCCAAGTCGCCCGGTCAGCACCAGGACTGCCAGCAGCGCCAGGACCACGGCACCTGCGCTAATCCACATGCTGCGCCTCCCATTGCGCAAGACAGGCCTGGGCCTCGCCCCATTGCTTTTCACTGAAGACCTGCACGCCCGCCCGCGTCAGCAATTCCGCCGTCACGCCCACGCCCGGTTGGCGGCGGCCCGCGAAATGGCCGTCATACACATAACCGCTGCCACAGGACGGGCTACCTTCTTTCAGTACCGCCACACGGATGCCGCGCTCCCGCGCCGCCGCCAATGCCGCGTGCGCGCCCTGCACGAACGGCAGCGTGACGTCTTCACCCGTCACCGCCACGACCCGGGCGCCGGCGTCCAACACCGCAGCGGCCACCTTGCCGGGTTCGATCTCGGCGGGCGGCCGGGGGATGGGCATGCCGCCTGCCACCTCCGGACAGACCGGCACGACGCGGCCTTCGGCCAGCCATTGCGTCAGCACGGCGTCGTCATTGGGCACGCCGCGCCCGTCGTAGCGGACGGGATTGCCCAGCAGGCAGGAACTGATCAATACGTATTGCATGGAAAATCCGGCAGGCAGGAGGCCAAGGGGCGGCCCGCAAACCGCGGCGCTGGCCCAAAACGTGGAATCATAGTCCACCAGGGCCGTGCACTTCTGCCTGCCTACGCGCCCTGGTCTGCGCCGCCCTCCACCGCATGCATCCATGCGCGCAACCCCGCATCCTTGACCTGCAGGATTTCGAACAGGCCCAATGCGCGCAGCGCGGGCAGCGCGTCCTGGATATCGCGCCGGGCCGCGTCCACCGCCTGCGGCGCCGCCAAGGGGTCCAGACATATGCGCGCATTCGCCAGGAAGGCGCCCACCGTCCCTTTGCGTACGGCGATGCCGTTGAAGTTTCCTTGGTCTACGCCGTCCGGCAAAACGTCCTGTGCTTGCATTTGTTGCTCCTGAGGGTTGGACACAAGCGTTACGATAGGCGTTGCCGGCTGGCAATTCTGCGGTGTTTCTGACATTCAATACGGTAATTCGGCCATATGGAAACGTTGGTTCTCCCCTCGCCCTTGCTGGCGCCCGAACGCGCCCGCTCGCGGCAAGGCCCCCGGCTGATCGCCGTGCGCCGGGCAGACGGCGCATTGCGCGACACCGCCATGCATCGGCATGCGCGGGGGCAATTGCTGGGCGCTTATCAGGGCTTGTTGACCGTCTATGCGGGCGAGCAGCAATGGGTGGTGCCATCCATGCACGCCGTCTGGATTCCGCCCGATCATCCCCACGGCCTGCGATCGCATGGCCCCTATGCCGGCTACAGCGCCTACCTGAGCCCGGCCGCCTGCGACGGACTACCGGCCTCGCCCTGCCTGCTGCGCGCTTCCGCCTTGCTGGTGGCCGCCGTGGACCGCGCCGCGGCGTGGGAAGACGGCGCACCCGATACGGCGCGCCCCCACATCGAAGCCTTGATCCGGGAAGAAATCCGCACGCTGCCGCGAGCGGGCGCGGCGCTGGTGCTGCCGCGCGACCCGCGGCTTCGACGCCTGGCGTTGGCGCTATCGGACGCGCCGTCCGACACCCGGCAACTGGACACATGGGCCAAGACCATCGGCATGGCGCCGCGGACGCTGGCGCGCCGCTTCCAGGCGGAAACCGGCATGACGGTCGGTGCATGGCGCCAGCACGCCCGCTTGATGCGGGCGCAGGAAATGCTGGCCGCCGGCGCGCCGGTCACCACCGTCGCCTTGGACCTGGGCTACGACAACGTCAGCGCGTTCATCGCCATGTTCAAACGCGAGTTGGGTGTGACGCCGGGCCGCTACCGCAGCCCGGCAATCTGAACCGGCGGCGCCTCAGGATTCCGAGGCCGCCGTCTTACGCGGCTGGCGCGTACGGCTGGCGGTCTTGCTGGCCGTCTTGCTGGCCGTCTTGCGGGCGGGCTTGGCGGCCACCTCATCGGTGGTTTCAGCCTGCGGCGCAGAGGCCGTCACGGCCTTGGTCGTGGCCGTGGCCGTCTTAGTGGCGCTGCGGCCGCGGGTAACGGCGCGCTTGACCGCCGGCGTGGCCGGCGCCTCTTCAACCGGTCTGGCCTGGCCGCCGGCGAACGGGTCCGACGCCTTGGCGGGCGCCTTGGCGGGTTCGCGACGCGTTTCCGCAGCAGGTTCGACAAACGTCCATTCGGCGATGTCCACCGCAGGCAGCGGTTGGCGAGCCTGCGGCAACGGCGTGGGCATGGGCGGCAGCCGCGACGGCTGGACCGGCTTGGGGGCCTGGGCGCGGGCCAGCGCATCTGCGCGCATGGCCTCAAGCGTGGCGGCTTCCTCGGCAAGCTTCTTGGCGGTTTCCTTGTCGACTTCCGCCTGCTTGGCGGCTGCGACCTGCTTGTCGGCCTCTGCCTGTTGGTTGGCTTCTGCCTGCTTGTTCGCCTCTACCCGTTGGCTGGCTTCTGCTTGTCCGTCGGCCTGAACCAAGGCCTCGGACGGCGCGGCCGGTTCCTCAGATGCCGCATCCGACGGCACGGCCACGGCCGCTTCCGCATGCTGGCTGGTGCCCCTGCCCGACTTGCGCCCACCGCGCGATTTGCGGGAAGGACGGGGGTTGGCTTCCTCTTGCACCGCGCCGGCTTGCACCGCGCCGGTCTGCGCTTCGTCGGCCTCGACGTCGGCCGGCGCCGCCTGGCGACCTTGCGCGGAACGGGATCCGCTGTGGCCACCCGAGCGGTTCACGGCCGGCGCGCTGTCGGCGCTGTCGCGATAAACATAGGTGCCGGACTTCTCTTCACGGCCCACTTCCAGAAAGCCGCGCGACTGCGCTTCGTCCAGCAGATTGCCGAAGGCGCGAAAGCCGTAGTACGACTCGTTGAAATCCGGTTTGCGGCGCTTGAGCGCATCCTTCAGCGCCGACGCCCAGATCTTGCCGCTGTCGCCGCGCTCGGCCATCAGCGCCTCGAAGGTCTCGACGACCATTTCCACCGCCTGGGTCTTGCGGGCCTCAAGCTCTTCCTTGCGGCGGCGCTCTTCGTCCGGCGTCCGGCGCTGGCCGGCGTTGGCGCCGCCCCGGTTGTCGCGACGCGCGTCGGCGGTGCGCTGGCCTTCGCGGGCCAGGTCGTCATAGAAAATGAATTCGTCGCAGTTAGCGATCAGCAGATCGGACGTGGATTGCTTGACGCCCACGCCAATGACCTTCTTGTTGTTTTCGCGCAGCTTGGACACCAGCGGCGAAAAATCGGAATCGCCGCTGATGATCACGAACGTGTTGACGTGCGACTTGGTGTAGCAAAAGTCCAACGCATCGACGACCAGGCGGATATCGGCCGAATTCTTGCCCGACTGGCGCACGTGCGGAATCTCGATCAGCTCGAAATTGGCTTCGTGCATCGGGGCCTTGAATTCTTTGTACCGCTCCCAGTCGCAATAGGCTTTCTTGACGACGATGCTGCCCTTGAGCAGCAGGCGCTCCAGCACGGGCCGGATGTCGAATTTCTGGTATTTGGTGTCGCGCACACCCAGCGCTACGTTCTCGAAGTCGCAGAAAAGCGCCATGCTGACGTTTTCGTTGGGGGTATTCATGTGGTTCTCCAATGCTGCGGCGGCTGTAGCGGCTGACCGCCAGATACCGCTCATGATATACATATCCGGCTCCGCCACCCTCTGGCCGCCCTTGCGACCGCCCTTCCGGCCCCTCTGCGCCCGCCCCGCCGCCGCCATGCCCTACCCCGCCCTGACCACCGCCCGCCTTACCCTGCAGCCGCTAGGCATGGAGGACGCCGACGCCATCCAGCGCGTCTTTCCGCAATGGGAGATCGTGCGTTTCCTGGCGGATCAGGTGCCCTGGCCGTACCCGGACAACGGCGCAAGTGACTACATCGAGCGCGTGGCGCTGCCCGCCGTCCGCCGGGGCGAACAATGGCATTGGACCGTACGCACGCTGGACGCCCCCGGCCGCCTGATCGGCGTGATCAGTCTGATGGACGACGAATCCCATAACAACCGCGGCTTCTGGCTGGCCCCGGACTTCCATGGCCGCGGCTACATGACCGAAGCCTGCGACGCCGTCACCGCCTATTGGTTCGAGGTGCTGGGCAAGCCGCTCCTGCGCGCGCCCAAGGCCGTCGCCAACACCGGATCGCGCAAGATCTCCGAACGCAGCGGGATGCGGGTGGTGAGCACCGAAGAGCGCGGCTTCGTCAGCGGCCGCCAGCCCGCGGAAATCTGGGAAATCACCCGCGAAGAATGGCTGGCCCGGCGCCAGCGCCATGCTTGAGCAGCGGAATACGGCCCTATTTTTTGGGGCCAGCCCCCCGGCTGACTAAGCGGTTAAGCCGGCGCTTACCGGCCCTTTCGCCCTCTTTTCCGGCGGATTGACTCGCTCGGGTCCTGGCTAGAATTTCCCGAAAATCCGGCATTCCGCGCGCGGCATGCCTACCCTTTCGGCCAAGATCCATGAATCCGTCTTCCGTCATCGGCGCCGTCGTCGGCCTGCTTACCCTGCTGATCGTCGTCGCGCTGTCCGCCACCGACGCCAGCATGTACTTCAACCTGCCTGGCCTGGCCATCGTCCTGGGCGGCACCTGCGCCGCGCTGTTCATCGCCTACCCGCTGCCTGAAGTCCTGCGCATCTTCAAGCTGGTGCGCACCGTGTTCCGCAACGACCAGCACGACCAGCAGCGCGATATCGAAGAACTGGTGTCGATGGCGCAGCTGTGGATGAACACCGACGTCCACAAGGTCGAGCAAGAGCTCAAGAAGGTCTCGAACCCGTTCCTGCGCACGGGCGTGCAGCTCATCATCGACAACACCCCCGAAGACCAGATCATCGAAGTGCTGCAATGGCGCGTCGCCCGGCTGCGGGCCCGCGAACAGGCCGAAGCGCAGATGTTCCGCGTGATGGCCACCTTTGCGCCGGCCTTCGGCATGCTGGGCACGCTGGTCGCCCTGATCAACCTGATGGCGGTGCTGGGCGACGGCAGCATGACGATGATCGGCCAGCATCTGGCCGTGGGTCTGATGACGACGTTCTACGGCATCCTGCTGGCCAACCTGGTCTGCAAGCCGATCGCCTTGAAGCTTGAACGCCGCACCGCCCGCCGCATTGAATCCATGAACATGGTGCTGCAAGGCATCTCGATGATGTGCGAAAAGCGCGGCCCCGCGGTCGTGCGCGAGACCCTGAATTCCTTCGTCATGCACGTTGAAGACGAAATCTACGACGGCGGCCTGGCCGCCACGACGCAGCCCAAACCCAAGACGGAAGGCCAGGTCAAACCCGCCGCCCAACCCGTCTCCATCACCCGTCCGGCCGCCGCGCGTCAATGAGCCTGATTTCCCCTTCCCTGGCGCAGCGGATCGAACAGGCCCGCCAGGCCCAGTTGCGCGCCCAGAAAGCGGCGGACAGCAGCGGCTGGCGCCCCAGCCAGACCGACCGCAAGGATCGTTACGCCCGCTGGCACGTCGAAGAGACCGTGGAGCAGGACTCCGAGAACTGGTTGCTGAGCTATCTGGACCTGATCACCCTGCTGCTGGCCATGCTGGTGGTGATGCTGGCGGTGGCGCGCCTGCACGGTCAGGCGCCTGCCGCGTCCGACACACCCGTCGAGCTGGTCGGCACGCTGGCCGCAAGCGGCCTGCCTAAATACGACGGCGAATACTCCGAATTCGACGCCACGCCGATCCCTGCCAGCTGGGCCGAACCGCCCGCTGAAAGCCCAGCCGCCGAAGCGCCCCCCGTCGACGACGGCGTGAAAGTGGCCGACGCCGCCCCGCCGTTGAAGGCGCCTTCCAAGGAATCGCTGGGCCTGGGCGACCTGGGCAAGTCGGTGGACGTGATCATCAACGAGCAGTCCGTCAGCTTCCGCATCAGCAACGAACTGCTGTTCCCCTCGGGCCAAGCCACGCTCAGCCCTGCCGGCCTGGAGGTCATCAAGCGCCTGGCCGCCATCCTGACCAAGAACGAATACCAGGTGTCGGTGGAAGGCCACAGCGACCCGGTGCCGATCCAGACCCGGCAGTTCGCCTCCAACTGGGAACTGTCCAGCAGCCGCGCCACCAGCGTGCTGCGCGAACTGGTGCGCGACGGTGTGTCGGCCCAGCGGCTGCGTGCCGTGGGCTATGCCGAAACCCGGCCCATCGAGTCTAACGACACGCAAGCCGGCCGCGCCGCCAACCGCCGCGTCGAACTGATCATGGACATCGCGCCCAAGCAGACGCCGGTCAAGCAGGCCCAGGCGCAGCCCCCCGCCCAAGCTGCCGACCCAGCGCAGTGACCCGCCAGGGCTGACGCCTTTCCGTACACTGGAGGGTGGACAAACTCTGGGCGGGCAAGATGACGCAATCGACGGCACTGGAAAGGCAGCTGGATTTTCTACGGGAAATCGACCGGCTGAAGACGGTCATCCGGCAATCGCCACTGCTGGATCAAAGCCGGAAGGAAAACACCGCCGAGCACTCCTGGCACCTGGCGATGTACGCAATGGTCCTGGGCCAGTATGCCGCCGGGTCGGTCAATATCAACCGGGTCATGCAGATGCTCCTGCTGCATGACGTCGTCGAGATCGACGTCGGCGATACGCCGATCCACGGCGGGCATTCCGCAGAACGGCAGGCTGAACGTGAATCCCAGGCGGCGACGCGGCTGTTTGGCCTGCTGCCGCAGGCGCAACGCGACGAATTCCTGGGTCTGTGGCAGGAATTCGAGCAAGCCGAGACCGACGACGCGCAGTTCGCAAAAGCGCTCGACCGTTTTCAGCCGCTGCTGATTAACATCCACACCGGCGGCGGCACCTGGACCGAAAGCGGCGTGTCGCTGGAACAGGTCTTTTCGCGCTATGGGCCCGCCATCAAAAAAGGCGCGCCCGAGCTATGGGCAGTGTGCGAGCGATGGGTGACCCGGCATTTTTTGGGCCAGGCGCCCACGGCCGGCTAGCCGGCATCAATCGATTTTCCAGGAAGACTGACGTAAGCTTTCCGAACCCGCCACCGCGAGCCAGAATCCGGAAACCCCATGTCCTACCTGCTGCTGATCGTTGAACCCGTGGGCCAGCGCGCCCAACGCACGCCCGAGGAAGGCCGCGAAGCCTATGCGCAGATGGTGCGCTACGCCGAGGGCCTGAAGGCACGCGGTCTGCTGACGCAAGCTGAATCCCTGAAATCAGAGTCCGAAGGCGTGCGCCTGCAAATCCGCGACGGCGAACGCTCGTTGGTGGACGGCCCCTACGCCGAGGCCAAGGAAATGATCGGCGGCTTCTTCCTGCTGACGTGCGACAGCCGCGAAGAGGCCCTGGCCCTGGCCGCCGAATGCCCGGCGGCGCAATGGGCAACCGTCGAGGTCCGCGAACTGGGGCCGTGCTTCATGTAGCAGCCTGCCGACCTGGTACTTACCCTAGGTCGGCAAATTCTTTGTCGATCTGACGTCTCGCCGTTCGTCGTGCCAGTACAAGCCCGGAGTTTCCAACCGGAACGCGGGCTGCGATGTCCAAATCCAAGGAGAGACGCAGATGCGATTCATGATCATCGTCCGGGCCACGCCCGACAGCGAAGCCGGCGTGATGCCGGAAGAAAGCCTGCTTGCCGCAATGGCGACGTACCACGAGGCGCTGGCCAAGGCTGGCGTGCTGCTGGACGCCAGCGGCCTGCAACCGTCGTCCAAAGGATGGCGTGTAGAGTACGAAGGCGGCCAGCGCAAGGTGGTGGACGGCCCCTTTGCCGAAACCAAGGAATTGATCGCCGGCTACACCATGATCCAGGTGCGTTCACGCGAAGAAGCCATGCAATGGGCGCTGCGCTTTCCGGAGCCGTTCACCGGCCAGCCCTGCGCCATCGAAGTCCGCCAGTTGTTCGAACTGGACGACTTCGGCCCCAGCAAGGCCGTGGATCGTTTTCGCGACATCCCCGGCGTCAGCCACTGAGCCGCGCGGAATCCCACCATGCTGAAAACCCTGTTGCTGATTGTCCTGGCCGCCCTTGTTCTGCTGCTGGCCTATGCCGCCACACGGCCAGACACGTTCCGCGTTGAACGTAGCGCGAAGATCCAGGCCCCGCCCGACCGGCTGTTCCCGTTGATCAATGATCTGCACGCGTTCAACACCTGGAACCCGTACGAAAAGAAAGACCCCGCCATCAAGGGCCGCTACGGCGCGACTACCGTCGGCCCGGGCGCGACCTACGCTTGGGAAAGCGACAAGGTCGGCGTGGGGGAAATGCGCATCGAGTCGGCGCAGCCGGACACGGCCGTGACGATGCGCCTGACCTTCATCAAACCGTTCTCGGCCGTCAATCAGGTGAACTTCAGCCTGACGCCGGCCGGCGATGGCACGCGCGTCGCCTGGGTCATGGAAGGCCGGCTGAACTTCATTGCCAAACTGATGCACATCTTCTTCAATATGGACCGCATGGTCGGTCAGGATTTTGAAGACGGCCTCGCCAACCTCAAGGCCGTGGCTGAAAAGCGCTAGGCCCATACCGGAGCACTGACATGCACAAGCAGATTTTCGTCAACCTCGCCATCGGCGACATGCAGAAATCCCAAGCCTTCTTCAAGCGCCTGGGCTTCACCTTCAATCCGCAGTTCACCAACGACCAGGGCGCCTGCATGGTCATCAGCGACGACATCTACGCCATGCTGCTGACCAAGGACTTCTTCCAGGGGTTCACCGGCAAGCCGCTGGTCGACGCCACCCAGGCCACCGAAGTGCTGATCTGCCTGTCCTGCGAAAGCCGCGCGGAAGTCGATGATCTGGTCGCCCGGGCGGTGGCCGCTGGCGGCACTGCGCCGCGTGCGCCGCAAGACCATGGTTTCATGTACGGCCATGGCTTCGAAGACCTGGACGGCCATATCTGGGAACTGGTGTACATGGTTCCGGGCGAAGCGGCCGGCGCATGAGCCAGGCGGCAACCCATCGGGCCATCGAGGCGGTCTGGCGGATCGAAGCCGCCAGCGTCATCGCCGGCGTCGCACGGCTGGTGCGCGATGTCGGCCTGGCTGAAGAGCTGGCGCAGGATGCGCTGGTGGCCGCCCTGGAGCGCTGGCCCGATACCGGCGTGCCGGATAACCCGGGAGCGTGGCTGATGACCACCGCAAAAAACCGCGCCCGCGACCGCTTGCGCCTGGACGCGCTGCACACCCGCAAGCACGATCAGATCGGCCACGAGCTGGAGGCCTTGCAGGCCGACGTGGAACCCGATTTTGTCGATGCGCTGGACGCCGCCCGCCAGGACGATATTGGTGACGACCTGCTGCGCCTGGTGTTCACCGCCTGCCATCCGGTGCTGTCCACCGAAGCGCGCGTGGCGCTCACGCTGCGCTTGCTGGGCGGTCTGTCTACCGCAGAGATCGCCCGCGCCTTCCTGGCGTCGGAGTCCACGATTGCCCAGCGGATCGTGCGCGCCAAGCGTAGCCTGACCGCGGCCAAGGTGCCCTTTGAAGTGCCTCGCGAGCAGGACCGCGGCCCGCGCCTGGCGTCCGTGCTGGAGGTCATCTACCTGATTTTCAACGAAGGTTATTCGGCCACGTCAGGCGATGACTGGATGCGCCCGGCGCTGTGCGACGAAGCGTTGCGCCTCGGCCGCATCCTGGCTGAACTGACTCCGGGCGAAGGCGAGGTGCATGGGCTGGTGTCGCTGATGGAACTGCAGGCCTCCCGCTTGCCGGCCCGCACCGATGCGCAAGGCCGCCCGGTGCTGCTGATGGAGCAGGACCGCGGCCGCTGGGACCCCTTGCTGATCCGGCGCGGGCTGGCGGCGCTGGCGCGGTCGGCCGCCCAAGGCGGGGCGTTGGGCGCGTATGCCTTGCAGGCGGAATTGGCGGCCTGTCATGCGCGCGCCCGCACGCCGCAGGACACCGATTGGCCGCGCATCGTGGCGCTTTACGACGCGCTCGCGCAAGTGATGCCGTCGCCAGTGGTGGCGCTGAACCGCGCCGTTGCCGTCGGCATGGCGTTCGGCCCGCAAGCGGGACTTGACCTCGTCGACGCGCTGGCGGCGGATGCGGCACTGGCCAACTACCATTGGCTGCCCAGCGTGCGCGGCGACCTGCTCGCCAAGCTCGGCCGCCACGCCGAGGCCTACGCGGAATTCGAGCGCGCCGCCGGCATGACGCGCAATACCCGCGAACGCGAGTTGCTGCTGGCGCGCGCCGGCCAGATGCAGGCGCAGCTTGCGCCCACGGTCAAGGGCTGACGCGCCCGCGTTCCCCGCCACTGTCAAAGATTGTCAATGCGCGCGCCGGGACTTCCGGCCAGGAGTAGGCTCGTCCGAAACGCGAAACTGACAGGGGCGGAGCGTCGCATGAACAAGACTGGCACGGTGCTACTGGCGTCCACAATCGGGGTATTAGCTCTGCTCGTGCCCTTTTCGCTATCGCTGTATCTGGCCCAGACGCAGGGGCGCGAAGATGCCCTGGCGACCCTGCACGACATGGCGGACGATGTGCTGCACCGGGCCGACAATGCCCGTCTACAGATCAGCGACGCCATCACCGCCCTGAACAGCAATTCCGCCGAGCCCCCCTGTTCGGCGGAACAATTGACGCGCATGGGCATCCTGTCGGCGGCCTTCAGCCACGTAGCGGGCATGGCGCGCCTGGAGAACGACTCGCTGGTCTGCTCCACACTGGGCAGTCAGCGCCTTCCGCTCAATCTGGGCAAACCCGACGGCAACCGGCCATACGGTCTGCGCTTCTGGAGCGGGATCGAATTACCCGACCTGCCCGGCCACACCTTCAGCGTACTGGGGCGCGACGGCTACGCGGCCCTGGCCTACCCCGACCTGGCGATCGACTTGCTGAACCGGGACTCGCCGGTCTCCCTGGCGTTTTTCACCGGCGGGCAGCATCGGATCCTGGGACGCCGCGGCGTGATCCGCGACGAGTGGGTCAGCCGCTACCAGGGCGTGCCCCTCCAGTTCGAGGACGAGGGCTACTTCGTGGTGATCCAGCCGTCCGTTGCCACCGACAGCGCCGCGCTGGCCGCCATGCCGTCGTCGCTGGTGCAGGCGCATGTGCGACGCTCCGCCTATGTCCTGGGACCTGTCGGCCTTATCCTGGGCGCGCTGCTGACCTGGGCGGTCGCCGTCGTCGCGCACCGCCGCATGTCGTTGACCGGCGAACTGCAAGCCGCCTTCGAGCGCGACGAGTTCTTCGTGGAATACCAGCCCATCATTGACTTGCGTGACGGCCGATGCGTCGGCGCCGAAGCGCTGGCTCGGTGGCGCAATGGAAACGGCGCGCTGATCAGCCCCAACGTCTTCATCCCGCTTGCCGAGGCCAATGGCATGATCCAGCGGATCACGTCCAGGGTCATGGAGATCGTCGTTCGCGACGCCGGCGGGCTGCTCCGAGGCAACCCGCGTTTGCACATCTCCATCAACTTGTCTACCGAGGATCTACACGCCGGTGGCGTCGATACGCGGATGAGCAATCTGGTGCGACAGGCGGGCATGCGGCCCGGCAGTCTGGTGTTGGAGATCACCGAACGCGGGCTGATCGCTCCCGAGAAAGCACGCGGCGTGCTGCTGGCGGTGCGCGCGGGCGGATTCCGCGTGGCGATCGACGATTTCGGCACCGGGCATTCCAGTCTGTCGTACCTGGCCACCTATGAACTGGACTTCCTGAAGATCGACAAGATGTTCGTGGACACGCTGGGCACCGACGCCCCGACCAGCCTGGTGACCTTCCACATCATTGAACTGGCGCGTTCGCTGGGTTTGCAGATGGTCGCCGAAGGGGTGGAAACCGAGGCGCAGCGCAATATCCTGCAAGCACGGGGCGTGCAGTATGCCCAGGGCTGGCTTTTCGGCCGCCCCATGAGCATCCAGAAGCTGCGCGAATTTGCGGCGCGTGCGGGGCAAGGTCTGCCCCCTCCGGAGGCCACGACCTTCCTGGGGCCCACCCGGCATGCTTAAATCCCAATCATGCATTCCGATTCCGCCGCCTCTGCCGAGCCGGGCGCACCCGTCCTGACGGGCGTGCCGGCGGCGTTCGACCATCCCAATGACCGTGCCGAATTCCGTCATGCGGCGCACCAGCCGGGCGTGGAGCTGTACCGCGCGCACATCGTGCGCCACGCCTTCGAACCCCACACACACGAGGCCTATGGCCTGGGCGCCATCGAATCCGGGGTGGAACGTTTCCGTTACCGGGGCGCGGAGCATCTGGCGCCCTCCGGTTCGGTCGTGCTGATGAATCCGGACGAACTGCACACCGGCCAGGCGGAAACTGAGACCGGCTGGCGCTACCGCATGGCTTACATCGATCCGGACGTGGTGGCGCGCGTCACCGGGGAATCCGATTGGTGGTTCGATACGGCCGTCGGCCACGACAGCGCTTGCGCGCAGCGCGTCACCGCCCTGCTCGACACTCTGTGGCAGGCGCGCGAACCGCTGGCCTTCGACAGCGCCTTGTACATGTTGCTGGGCGAATTCCGCCGCCACGCTCAAGTGCCGCGCGCCACGCCGGACGAAGGCGCGCTGCGCTTTGCGCCCGTCATCGATTACCTGCGCGCCCATCTGTCGCGTCGGCTGACGCTGGACGAACTTGCGGCGGTCGCGGGACTGAGCCCGTTCCACTTCCTGCGCCGCTTCCAGGCGCAGCACCACGCCACGCCGCAACAGATGCTGATGGCCTTGCGGCTGTTCGAAGCCAAGCGCTTGCTGGCCGCCGGCATCGAACCCGCCCAGGTGGCGCTGGCCGCCGGCCTGACCGATCAGGCGCACCTGACCCGCGCCTTCTCGCGCCGCTACGGCGTCACCCCCGCCCGCTACCAGAAGCAGGTCCGCGGCTAGCCGGGGCACCGCAATCTGGTACAAGACCGGCCTGCCCGCCGCTGGCTAGACTGCCCGCATTGATTACCTGGAGCAATGTATGTGGGCGGGAACCCTTTATGCCCTGGCCGCCGGCCTGATGTGGGGGCTGGTCTTCGTAGGGCCCCTGCTGTTGCCGGAATACCCGGCCGCACTCCAATCCGTGGCGCGCTACCTGGCCTTCGGCCTGATTGCGCTGCCGCTTGCCTGGCTGGACCGCCATCGCCTGCGGCTCTTGACCCGCGCCGACTGGATTGAAGCCCTGAAGCTGGCCGCCATCGGCAACCTGCTGTACTACCTGTGCCTGGCCAGCGCCATCCAGCGCGCGGGCGGCCCCGTCCCCACCATGATCATCGGCACGCTGCCCGTCGTGATCGCCGTGTGCGCCAACCTGCGCAACGCGCGCCGCGACGGCAAGCTGCCGTGGAAGCGCCTGGCGCCGTCGCTGGCGCTGATCGCGCTGGGCATCGGCTGCGTCAATCAGGTGGAGCTTGCCGCACTGCGCCAGGACGCCGATGCGGACCTGGGCCGCTACGCCGTCGGCGCAGTCCTGGCGCTGGCCGCCGTCGCTTGCTGGACCTGGTATCCGCTGCGCAACGCCGACTGGCTGCGGGCACACCCCGATCGCAGTCCCAGCACCTGGGCCACCGCCCAGGGCGTGGCCACCCTGCCCCTGGCGCTCGTGGGCTACGCGGTGCTGTGGGGCGGCATGGCCGTCGCGGGCAGCGGCTTCGCCATGCCGCTGGGGCCCCGTCCGGAAGTGTTCTTGGGCCTGATGATCATCATCGGCCTGTTCGCGTCCTGGCTGGGCACGCTGTGCTGGAACGAGGCCAGCCAACGGCTGCCCACCGCGCTGGCCGGCCAACTGATCGTGTTTGAAACGCTGGCCGCGCTGGCTTATGCCTTCATCCTGCGTGGCACGATGCCCGAACCGCTGACGATGGCGGGCATCGCCCTGCTGGTGGTCGGCGTGCTGCGCGCGGTGCGCGTCAAACCCGAACCCGTTCCCGCGGCCGTCTGACTACAGCAGGCCTGGCAACTGGCTCAGGTCGTCGATCACGTCGGACGCGCCTTCATCCAGCAGGCGCTGGCGCTGGTCCGGCCCGTTGTGCGACGCGCCGACGTAACCCACCGCCCGCATGCGTGCAGCGCGGGCGGCGCGCACGCCGGGCACGCTGTCTTCCACCACCACGCAGTCCAGGATGGCGGTGCGCATCTGGCGCGCCGCGAAGAGGAAGACGTCCGGGGCGGGCTTGCCTTTGGCGACCTGCGCCGTGCTGAACACGTTGGGCGCAAAGGCGTCCCACAGGCCTACCAGCTTTAACGCGGCCTCCAGTTTCGGCGGCGTGCTGCTGGATGCCACGCAGACATCCAGCCCCCGCGCGCGTAGCGTGGCCAGCGTCTCGTGGACATGGGGCAAGGCCCGCAGCTCCTGGCGGAACGTGCTTTCCAGGCGGTCGGCATACTGCCGCGCGAAGCCGTCGGGCAAGGTGCAGGCGTTCTCGGCTTGCAGCGTCTGCCACATGTCGGCGTCGGGGATGCCGGCGAAGCGGCGGGCGGCGTCTTCTGGAGTGATGGCGATGCCGTGTTCGGCCAGCGCGCGCGACTGGGCGCGCGCCGCAATGATTTCGCTATCGATCAGAACGCCGTCGCAATCGAAGATGACGAGGCGGGTGGCAGGCGTATGCATGGTGGCTCCAAACAGTATCGACCTCCATGATAGGCCTGCTTCATGACGCGCCGCCAACCGCCATGCGACGGACGGCGCGCCTTGACGCTACAGGCGCGCCGCGCGCACCCGGCGCAGGCAAGCCGCAATCAGCAACCCGCCCAGGCCGGCCGCCAGCACGACGTAGGACGCCGACGCCCAGCCGTAGCGGTCGATCACGCCGCCCACGGTGACCGGGCCGATGACCTGCCCCAGGTTGCTGCCCTGCATGACCAGGCCTACCGACGCCGCCGTCAGCGCGGGACGCGGCGCCACCAACGGCGCGGTGCCCAGCAAGGTGGCGGGAATCAGGCCGCCCACCGCCGAAAACAGCACGCACAACAGGAAGGTGGGCATCGCCGGCAAGACCGAGCGGAAGATCAGCAGCGCCACCACGCCCATCGTCACGCTGGCGCAGGCAATCAGCGTCGACCGCCGCCAGCCCCGCGCCAGCAGCATGCCCGCGCCCAGGTTGCCGATGATGTTGGCGGCGCTGGCCATCGCGCTGTAGAGGCCGGCCTTCGCCAGGGTCAAACCCAATTGCTCCATCAGCAGCACCGGCAGGAAGGTGAACAGCGCGAAGAACATCAGGCTGTACAGCGTGAACGACAGCGCCAGCAGTACGGGCCCCGCCGCTCCCAGTGTGTCGGCCGTGTCTTGCCGCAAGCCGCCCCAAGACAGCCTGGCGCTACCGGGCGTGGCCGGCGCCAGCGCCGCCACGCAGGCCAGCGCGACCACGACCGCCGCGCCCGCGCACCACCAGTACGCCTGCCAATGGTCAAACGCCTGCGACGCCAGCATCGCGATGGCCATGCCGGCGGGCATGTAGCAGCTCCAGAGCGCGAAAGCGAAATCCCGGTTGGAGCCCGACACCATGCGCTGCAGGGCCGCGGGCCCTGCCACCGTGATCATCAGGAAACCCAGGCCTTCGATCACGCGCGACGCCAGCAGAATGCCGTAACCGGGCGCCGTGGCGCCTGCGGCCGTGCCCAAGGTCGTCGCCACCAGTCCCAGCAGCAATATGCGCCGTGCGCCAAAGCGGGCAATCACGCCGCCTGCCGCAATTCCGCCGACCACGCCCAGTATCGAAAACACGGCCGTCAGCGTGCCAATCGAGGCCAGGTCCAGCCCCATGTCCTGGCGCAGCAGCGGCGCGGCGATGATGACCTTGCCCACTTGCAGCGACGCCACCACACCCGCGCCCACGATGGCCAGCACCCCGGCCCAACGCGTTTCAACCTGGTTCATTCCCGCCTCTCTTCCCATGCGATTCCGACAGCATGCCTGCCGGAAACGATCTTGATAAGTGATAATCTTTTGATGAAAGCGATCGATTGAATAGATCAACCGGACGATGATAGACGCCCTGACCCTGGACCAGCTGCGCGTGTTCGCCGCCGTGGCCGACACCGGCAGCTTCCGCTCGGCCGGGCGCCGGCTGTCCCGCGTGCAGTCGGCGGTCAGCCACGCCATCGCCAATATGGAAGGGCAACTGGGCGTGACGCTGTTCGACCGCAGCGGCCGCCGGCCCGTCATGACCCCGCAGGGCCACGCGCTGCTGGCCAACGCCCGAGACATCCTGCTGCGTGTGGACGCCCTGCGCGCCCGGGCGCAAGGCCTGGGCGAAGGCGTCGAGCTTGAGCTGTCGATAGTCGTCGATACGCTTTTTCCTATCGCCGCGGTCGGTACTGCGCTGAACGCCATGCGTGCCGCCTACCCGACCGTCGCCACCCGCGTATCCGTGCTGCCGCTGGGCGGCCCGATCGACGCGCTGCTGACCGGCAGCCACACGCTGGGCATCATCGCCGGCGAACATTTCCGCCACCCGCGCATCGCCGTAGAGGCGCTGTCCTCGGTGCAGATGGTCGCTGTCGTCGGCGCCGGCCACCCCCTGGCGCGGCGCCCTTCGTCCGACGCCGCATTGGGCACGCCCGAACTGGCCGACCACCTGCAGATCGTGCAGTCGGACCCGTCCACTCTGACCGAAGGGCGCGACTTCGCCGTGCTGTCGCCGCAGACGTGCCGCGTCAGCGGCCAGGACACCAAGCATGCGCTGATCCTGGCGGGCGTGGGCTGGGGCCGTCTGCCGCTGTGGCTGGTGGAACGCGACCTGGCCGAAGGCCGCCTGTTGCGCCTGCCCACGGACAGCCTGGGCCGCGCCAGCCAGGTCGCCACCGAGACCTATCTGGCGCACCGCATCGACCTGCCTTTGGGGCCCGCGGCACGCGCGCTGGCGGCCGCCCTGCGCGACGCCGGCTAGGCCTTGGGCGTTTGCGCATAGCTCACGCCCATGCCTGCGCGTACATCGTTCTGGATGCCGTAAGGCGCGATCGGATATCGCAACCCGTTGGCGGCCAACGCCTTCATGCCTGCGATCGCCACCGGCAGATAGCGCGGCGGCAGCGCCATCAGCATCTCTTCGTCAGGCACGCCGCCATAACGGCGTTCGGCGAAACAGGGCAAGGACAAGCTGGGTTCGCCGGTAGCCAGCGCCCGGCCCCATGAGTCCGCACAGGCCGTCTCGCCCACCACGCTCCAATCGAAACGCCGGTAGTTCTTCCACTGCAAGCCATTGATAAGAATGATCATCTGGCCTGGGGTGGCATACACCAGGCAGATGTCGGGCGGGTCCAGCCGGCCCGAGGCCAGCGGCGACACCACCAGCCCACGGTATTTGCCCGCGGGCACACAGGACAACGCCTCCTGGCGTGCCCGCGCGTCGGCCTCGGTCGCATGCCACACACCTACGTAGTCCTTGCCGCTTTTCCAGGCTTCGTCCTGCGGGCCCAGGCCCACCACCGCGCGGCACTGCGAACCGACCAAGTCGTCGCCGGTAATGCCCACCGTCCAACCCAGCCGCGCCGCCATCCCGACAATCTGGTCGGTCGTATGCGTGGCCTGCGGCCGCCGCAAGCCCTTCACGCCCGCCATGGCGGCCTCGTCCTCGAACAGCTTCATGCCGATGACCGTGGTCTTCAAGCGCAGCAGCTTGTTCAGGTCGTCCACCAGCGACGCCCAATCAAGGGGCGTGTCTCGCGTTGTCTCTTCCATTCCCGTCCTTTGGACTGTTGTGCGCGGCGAATGCCGCGTTGGATGTCTTAGGCGGGATTTTACGGATTACGACACCCGCTTCATCAAATACTTCGGTGACTCCTCGTACCCCTGCCGGTAATAGAACCGGTGCGCATCCATCCTGCGTTCATGGCAATGCACTTCGATGCGGTCGCAGCCGCGTGCGCGCGCTTCGTCCTCGGCCGCCGCTTCCAGCCGCCGTCCCACGCCTGCGCTACGCGCCTGGTCGCTGACGCAGAAATACGTGATGCGGCAGAAATCGCCGGGCAGCGCCAGCTGGATCATGAAATGCAGTCCGATGAAGCCCAGCAACTGGCCCGCCTCGTCTTCGGCAACCAGCAGCCGCACATCGGGGTGAACGGTCAGTTGCGCGATCTTCTGTGGCATGAAGGGCGCGGTACCGGGGTAATCCAATTGCGTCAGCAGTGCCGCGATGGCGGCGCTGTCCTCGGACGTGGCGGTGCGTATCAGCATGGGGGCATCCCGTCGATGTCTGCTAGAGAGCACAAAAGCGTATGACAGCACCGTGTCCGCGCCATGACAAGCGCGCCGGGTGCGACTGCCCTGCCTACCCCGCCTTGTCATCCCGCTGCAACATGCTGAACAGCGCCCGCACCGACGGGCTGTCCGCCGCCTGGGCCGAGGCCGCCAGGCCAAACGACCGGTACAGCGGCAACGCCAGCCGCAACACGCGCAGGCCGCGGCGGTTTTCCGGCAAGGTCAGCGCGGGCACCAGCGTCACGCCCAGGCCTTCACGGACCAGCGCGAAGGCGCTGCTCCAATCGCGGACCGAAGCCCGCACGTCTGCGATGGCCAGGCCGGCATCCGCCGCCAGGCTCTGCGCATGCACGCTGCAACCGCCCGTGGCCAGCACGAAGGGCTGAGCCGTCAGCGCTGCCAAGTCGATGGCGCTACCCGCGCGCGCCAGCCGATGCGCGGCGGGCAGCACGGCCATCCATTCGTCTTGCCCCAGCGGGCATACCTGCCGGCCCGGCGCGGCGTTCAGCACGACGCCCACGTCCACGGTACCGGCAGCCAGCAGGGTTTCGACTTCGTCGTCGGTGGCCTCCAGGGACACCACCTCGATGGCCGGGTGCAATTGCCGGAAGCGCCGCAGCACCGGCGGCAGCACGGTCGAGAACACCATCGGGAAACTGGCCAGCCGCAGCGTGCCACCTGCGGCGCCGCTCGCTTCGCGCGATAGCGCCTGGATGCGATGCAGCCCGCCCAGCATGGCGCGGGCTTCGTCCGCCACGCGCAACCCCAGCGCCGTCGGAACGGTCTGCCGGCGTTCGCGCGTGAAGAGCGGCGCGCCCAAGGTGTCTTCCAACTGCGCGATCGCCTGGCTGGCGCCGGACTGGGTCATGCCCACCTGCGCGGCAGCGTGCGTGATGTTGCCGGCGTCCATCACCGCCAACACCAGCCGCCAATGCATCAGATTCATCATGGAATCAGTTTTACTTATGGCACATTTCTAAAAGAGTAATTTTACGCATGCCTTGCGCGGGCTCAAGCTGGGCGTCTCGTTGAATCCAGGACTCACCCATGAAGCTGTATTACGCACCCGACACCTGTTCCCTGTCGCCGCACATCGTGCTGCGCGAACTGGACCTGCCTTTCACGCTGGTACGCGTGGACAACCGGACAAAGCGCAGCGCCGATGGCAGCGACTTCCTGGCAATCAATCCCAAGGGGTATGTCGCCGCGCTTGACTGCGGCGACGGGCAGGTGCTGACCGAAGGCCCGGCCATCGTCCAGTATCTGGCCGACCTGAAGCCCGAGGCCGGCCTGGCGCCGCCCAACGGCACGTGGGCGCGCAGCCGGCTGCAGGAATGGCTGAACTTCATCAGCACCGAAATCCACGGCGGTTTCGGCCCGTTGTTCAACCGCGACCTGCCGGCTGCGGCACGCCTTTGGTGGCAAGCGCGGCTGGAGAAGCGCCTGGACTACACGGCGCCCGAACTGGAGGCGCGCCGGTACCTGGTCGAAGACCGCTTCGGCGTGGCCGACGCCTACCTGTACACGGTAATGCGCTGGGCGGTGTTCTTCGACATCGACCTGGCACGCTGGCCCGCCCTTGCGGCCTATATGGCCCGCGTCGCGCAACGGCCCAGCGTGCTGGCGGCGCTGGCCGCCGAAGGCGCTACCAGCGGTACGTAACGCCGGCCATCATGCTGCGGGCCTTGCCGTAGTAGCAACCGAAGGAATAGTTGCAGCTGGACACGTAGGTCTTGTCGAACAGGTTCTGCACGGTCAGGCTGGCGACCAGGCCGCGTAGCGAGGGCGACACGTGCGCCAGGTCGTAGCGCAAGGACGCATCAACCACCGCGAAGGACGGCGTGCGGAAGGTGTTGGCCGAATCGCCATAGGCGGTGCCGGTCCAGCGCACTCCCGCGCCCAGTTCCATGCCGCCCAGCACATCGCCGGCCAGCCGGTAATTGGTCCAGATGCTGGCGGCCCAGGTCGGCAGCGCGGCCAGGCGCTTGCCGGCATCATACGAGCCCTGCGTCGAACGCGGGTTCAGGTAGGTCAGCCCGGCGATCACGTCCAGCCGTTCGACGGGCTGCGACTTGATCTCCAGTTCGACGCCCTTGGACCGCACGCCGCCGTTCTGGACTTCGTAGCCGGGATGGTCGAAGTCCTCGGAAGACATGTTCTTCTGGCGGATCTCGAACGCCGACAGCGTGATCAGCGTGTCGCTGCCGACGGGCTGATACTTGATGCCCACTTCCACCTGCTTGCCCGTGGTGGGCTTGAAGGACTCGCCTGCGTAATTGGTGCCGACCACTGGCAAGAACGATTCCGAATAGCTGATGTACGGTGCCAGTCCGTTCTCTGCCACATAGGCCAGGCCCACGCGCCCGCTGAAGGCATTGTCGTTGCGGCGCGTGCGGGTGTTGGCCAGCAGGTCCTGGTTGTCGATCTTTGCCCAGTCATAGCGGCCGCCCAGCGTCAGCACGAACTGGTCCAGCTTGACCTGGTCTTGCAGGTACAACCCGACCTGGCTGACGCTGTTGTCCCATTGCGTGGTCAGTTCGGTGTCCGGCTGCGCGACGTTGTAGTCGGGGTCGTACAGGTTCAGCGGCGTGGCGGCGTAGTTGTTGTACCCGGTGTACTTGCGCGAGAAATGGCGGTAATCCAGGCCGACCAGCACCGTGTGGTCCAACGCGCCTGTCCGGCCCTTCAATTCCAGGTTGTTGTCGATGCTGATCACATTGTTGTGCTGCCCCCAATCCAGCTTGGTCCGGCTGGCCTGGCTGTAATCAGTGTTGCCGTCAGCGTCCCGCACGAAACGGTTCAGATAGAAGCCCCGGTAGTTGTCGCGCACGTCCACGAAGCGGATCGTCTGGCGCAACGCCGCTTGCTCGGAGAACTTGTGGGACAGGTCCGTGCCGACGACATACTGGCGCCGGTAGAAATCGTTGTACCCGGGCTGGCCGGTGAAGATATCGCGGTCGATGCGCTTGCCGTCCGGGCCGGCGAACACCGTGCCGATCGCCGGCAACGGCTGATAGTCCGGCACCCCGCCATCGCGCTGCAGCTGCGTGTACAACGTCAGCGAGGTAGCCGCGCTGGGGCGCCACGTCAAGCTGGGCGCAATCAACAGGCGGCGGCTTTCCTTGTAGTCGATCTGTTCGTTGCCGCCGTTAGCCACCGCCGTCACGCGGTACAGCAACGAACCGTCTTCGTTGGCGGGGCCCGTCAGGTCCAGGTTGCTTTCCACACGGCCATAGCTGCCCACGCTCATGCGCACTTCACGCAGCCGTTCTTCGGACGGACGCTTGGACACCAGGTTGATCAGGCCGCCCGGCTGATTCTGTCCGTACAGCACCGACGCGGGCCCCTTCAACACTTCAACCCGTTCCAACAGGTAGGGGTCGATCTGTAGCGCGCCGCCCAAGCTGCCCGCGTATGGCAGATAGGTGCCGTCCAGGTACAGCGGCGCCGGCGCGAAGCCGCGCGAGTCGACCTCGTCGGCAATCATGTTGGAATCGGTATAGCCGTTGACGTTGACCCCCGGCGTGTAGCGCAGCGCCTGGGCAACCGTGGTGGCCCCGCGCGTCGAGATCTCGGCGGCGCTCACCACGTTCACCGTCTGGGGAATTTCCAGGATGGAAGCGTCGGTCTTGGTGCCGGTGGCGCTTCGCTTAGGCGCCACGCCGACCACGGGCCCCCACGCACTTTCGGTTTGCCCCACTACGCGCACGGGTTCCAAGACAGCCGCGGCGCCGGGTGCGGCCGGCGCGCGGCGCAAGCGGTAAGCACCGCTTTCTTCTGCCACGGCTTCCAGGCCGGTGCCGGCAAGCAGGGCCGCCAAGCCGTCACGCACGCCATACGTGCCGCGCAGACCCGGGCTGTCCACATTCGCGATCAATGCGGGTTCGGCCCCCACCATCACGCCGGAACGACGCCCGAATTCCAGCAACACCTGGCGCACGGGGCCTGCCGCGATACCGTACTGCTGCCTGGTGTCCACCACCTGCGCGTAGGCGGGCTGGGCCGGCGCCAAGGTGGAAAGCAACGCGCCGGCGGGCAAGCCGAATGCAATATGGCAGAGCCAGCGGCGCGCGGGCGACAGCGTGGCGGGCGTCGCGCGGCGACGGCGGGGATGATGCGGCATGAGGCGATCCTTGTGAGCGTTAGCGGTGGACAGCCCTGCCCGTCAAGGCGGCTGTCCCCATGTCTAATGCTCGAATCGCGAAACGGTGCCGGCCTGTTACAAAATAGCTGCGCACCGCCGTCACGGCCCCACCGTCACCCAGTACGCGGTGCGGGTATGCACGCGCACGGGCAGGATCCGTTCCACCAGCCGCAGGACCTTGTCGGTGTCCTGGATGGGGAAGGCGCCGGTGACGCGCAGATCGGCCACCGCGGGGTCGCAACGCAGAAAGCCGCGCCGGTAGCGCCCCAGCTCGGCCAGGAAATCCTGCAGCCGCCAATCGTCGGCGAACAGCATGCCGCTGGTCCAGGCATCGGCATTGGCGGGGCTGGGTTGCGCCGCGTCCACGACGTAGCGGTCAAACGCCGTGCGCTCTCCCCGATTCAGCCGCAATTCCGTGCCGCCCAACCGCGTCTGGATGCGCACGGCGCCCTCCAGCACGGCCACATGGGTCTGTGTTTCGTCGCCAAGCTGGCGCACGGTGAAGCGTGTGCCGATCGGGCTGACGAAACCACTGCGCGTCTCTACGATCAACGGCCTGCCCAAGGCGTCCTGCCCGGACTCGACCCAGATCTCGCCTTCCACCAGCACGATGCGCCGCGCCTGGGCATCGAAACGCGTATCGACGGCGCTGCGGGTGTTCATCATCAACCGCGTGCCGTCCTCCAGCGTCAGCAGGCGGCGTTCGCCCACGCCCGAGCGGTACGCCGCCGTCCACAGACGCCATGGCGCGGGTTCGCCCGTGGCCATGACAAGCGCCCCGGTGGCGGACACGCCCAGCAAGGCCGCAAGCATGCGCCGCCGGCCGGCCTGCGAACGGCTCACCTGCTCCACGACCTGGCTGGCTGCAGCGCCCGGCAGCGTTGCAGCATGCGCGTCCAGCACCTGCGTCATCGCTGCCACCCGCTGCCACGCCAGTTCGTGGTCCGGGTTCGCCGCCCGCCATGCTTGCCAGCGCGCCAGGTCGGCCGGCGTGGGGTCGCATTGCAGGCAGACCAGCCAGTCGGTGGCCGCCGCCACCACGGCGGGTCGGCTAGGCGGCCGCGCGGACCCAAACAAGGAAGTCATGCGCCTGGGTCGCCTACGCGTACATCACGCTGAAGCAGCGCTGCAAGGCTTTGGACATCGTCTTCTTGACGATATCCAGCGAATACCCGGTGCGCTGCGCGACCTCCGGATACGACAGGCCTTCCAGTTGCGCCAGCAGGAAGATGGCGCGGGTGCGTGCATCCATGCCGTCGACCAGGCGGCACAGTTCGACCAGCGTCTCGACCACGATCAGGCGCGATTCCACCGAGGGCTCGCACGGTTCGCCACGCGCGGCCAGCACGTCCAGATACGCGGCTTCGATGACGCCGCGGCGGTGATGACGGAACAGCAGCCGCTTGGCGACCGTCGTCAGATAGGCACGGGGCTGCGCCAGAATCGGTTGCGGGTCCACCCCCATGATGCGTTCGAAGGTGTCGTGCGCCAGATCGGCCGCGTGGTCCGAACCGCCCAGGCGGCGCCTGAGAAAGCCCAGCAACCAGCGATGGTGTTCCACATACAGCGTCTGGATCGCGTCGTGCGCGGGGGTGGCGGTAACGGGGTCGGACACGACGGAAGCTCGATGCGTGAGTTTTGATAACAAGAATTAATCGCATTCTATGCGAGGTGGCGCCGGCCCGCCACCGGCCATTCCCCCGTTTGCAACACTCCCGGCGCAAGGTTCAACGGAAAGCGTCGATCCCGCGCATCAGGGCTTGCGCCATCTTGGGTTGGCGCAGCGCATCCAGCCACCATTGCAGCGCCCTGCCCTCATGCCCGCCGCGCCATGCCAGATATAGCAGGTTCGGCTCGCGCGGCGTCTCGGTTGCCTTTTCCACGAGTTCGCCGCGTTCCAGCAGAGAGGCCACCCGGTGGCGCGGCACCCAGCCCACGCCCAGGCCGTCGCGCTGCGCCAGGATCTTGGCGCGCATGCTGGGCACCGCCAGCACCGCCTGGCCACCCACCCGTCCATAGGCACGAGCCGACGCGCCGCGAGCCGTATCCGCCACGACCACGGCCCGATGCTGCTGGATCTGGTCCTGGCGCAAGGGGGCTTTCGCCTTGGCGAGCGGGTGGCGGCGCGATACGGCAAACAGCCACTCCATTTCGCCCAGTGCCGCCCACTGCAGATTCGGCATAGACTGGGGTTCGTTCGTCGCCCCCACGATCAGGTCGGCCCGGCCTTCGCGCAGCGCTTCCCACGTGCCGCCCAGGACTTCGTGCGTAAACCGAAGCGTCACGCCCGAGTCCAGACGGTCGAACGCCTGAATCAAGGGCGACATCAGTTCGAATTCCAGGATCTCGTCGCTGACGATGTGCAGCCGGTCCTCCCAGCCGCTGGCCACCTGCTTGACGCGTTGCGTCAGACGCGAGACGTCCAGCATCAGCCGGGTGGCCTCGTCGGCCAGCAACTGGCCCGCCGGCGTCAATTGCAGCCGGTAGCGGCGGCGGTCGAACAGCAGCGCATCGAACCGTTCTTCCAGTTGCCGGGCCGCGTGCGACACCGAAGACGGCGCGCGCCCCAGCTTCACCGCCGCCCGCGACAGGCTGCCGCTGTCGCGGATGGCTTCCAGCAGCGCCAGTTCATTCACTGTCAACATGTGCGATTCCTTCGAACGTGTTCGTCCGGAAGATCGTACGACAAAGCGCCCGGCCCGGCGCACTATGGCTACACCTTATCGAACGACTCCCAAGGAGATCACCATGAACCGTTTTGAACAGAAGACCGTCCTGGTCACCGGCGGCACCAGCGGCATCGGCCTGGCGGCCGCGCAAGCCTTCGCGGCCGAAGGCGCCCGCGTCATCGTCACGGGGCGCGACGCCGCCGCCCTGGAAACCACCCGCGCCACGCTGGGCGCGCGCGCCGTGGCCATCCAGAACACCGCAGGCGCGCCCGGTGCGGCAGCCGCCCTGGCCGACGCGCTGCAAACGGCCGGCATCCGGCTGGACGCGGTCTTCGTCAACGCCGGCATCGCCAAATTCGCCACGCTGGCCGACGCCACCGAAGACCTTTGGGACCAGACCTTCAATACCAACATCAAAGGCGTGTTCTTCCAGCTGCAGGCCCTGGACCCGCTATTGAACCCCGGCGCCTCCATCGTGCTGAACGGGTCGATCAACGCCCACATCGGCATGCCGGCGTCGTCCATCTACGCCGCCAGCAAGGCCGCCCTGATTTCCTTGGCCAAGACGCTATCGGCCGAACTGTTGCCGCGCGGCATCCGCGTGAACGTGGTGAGCCCGGGCCCGATCTCTACCCCCATCTACGGCAAGCTGGGCCTGGACGCCGAGGCCCTGGAAAAGACCGCAGCCGGCATCCAGGCGCAGATTCCGCTGGGCCGCTTCGGCACGCCCCAGGAACTGGCGTCCACCGTGCTGCACCTGGCCGCGCCGGAGTCCGCCTTCATCGTGGGCACCGAGATCATCGTGGACGGCGGGATGAGCCAGCTCTGACATCGATGCCGCTACGCCCCGATCGAACGCAATGCGCGCTTGCAGATGCGCTCGGTCGCGGCGGCGGGCTTGCCGGCCAGCCACCGCGCACACACGGCGCGCACCCATGCAGGCTGGTCCTTGCTGGCATCGTTCAGCCAGTTCGCCACGGAATCCTGCACATAGGCTGCCGGGTCGGCGCGTAGCGGCTCCAACAGCGGCAGCGCGATGGCCGGGTCCGACTTCAGCGCCACGATGTGGGCGCACCAGACCCCGCGCGGACGCAAGGCTTCGCTGGCGAAACGGCGCACACGCTCGGATGGGTCCTGGGTCCACGGCCGTAGCGCCTGTACTGACGCTTCCACGTCGTCGGCCAGGCGCGGGCGCAACGCCAGCCACGCCCATTCGCGCACGCCGAAATGGGCGTCGTCCGCCAAGGGGCGGATACGGTCCAGGCGGGCTTGCAAGGGCACGTCCGGCGATGCGCCAACCAGGAAGCAGGCCCAGCCGCGCACGGTGTCGGATTCGTGGGTCCTGAATTGCGCATCGGCCTGCGGACCGAGGTGGTCGCCCAGGATACGTGCCGCCACCGCCATGCGCTTGGAAATGCCGGTAGCGGCTTCCGCGCGCATCAGCGCGATGGCTTCGGCGCCGACTTCCGGCGCGACCGCCTGCATCAACGCCGCGAAATCCACCGCCAGGCATTCGGTCAGGGTCGAGGCGGGCGCGCCCGCGTTCAACTGTGCCAGTCGGGCGGCGCTGATGTCCTTGACGCCGCGGCCCGAGGCTTTGACGACAGGCGATGCGGTCCGGGTCATTGCGGCTCCTTGCGCAAGGCGGCGCGGCCGGTGTCGGTGCCAACCCAGACGCGCGTCAGCAGGTCGCTTAACCGAGCTTTGTCCGAAGCGGCCAAGCCCCCGAACAGGGAACCGATCCAGTCCGTGTGTTCATTGAACAGCGTCGCCGCCACCGACTTGCCCTTGACTGTCAACGTCACCATGACCCTGCGCCGATCCAGCTGGCCGGGTACGCGCAGCACAAAGCCGTCGCGCTCCAGTCCATCGAGCAGGCCGGTGATAGTCGCGCGCGTCACGCCTGCCCCATCCGCAAGCTGATGCGCAGACAGGCCATCCGCCTGATCGTGCAACAGGAACAACAGCACGAACTTACCTTCCGACAACTGCTGCGGCGCCAGCCGTGCCGCGCAATCGCGGTCAATGGCGTTGGCCAGCGACAGCAACTGAAAGCAGAGGCCGATGTCGTCGGCTGAGGCCAGCCCGCGGCGCGCTGCCTCGTCCAGCAACGCATGGTGTTTCGGTTCGAGCATGGGCGGCGTGCGTACAGCGAGGGACATGGGTGTCTTCCTGTTCTTCAATTCAGCGGCATATAGTAAGGCACCTAATTATCTGAGCGCAAACCGGCTCCACGCGTGCCGGTATCATCAGGCATGCCCCCGTATTCCGACCCATCACCGATGCCCGCCCCCTGTCCCAGCGTGACCCTGCGTCGCGTGCAGACGGACGACGTGCCCATGATCCTGGCGATGGAGGCCGACCCCGCGGTCATGCGGCACAGCACCGGCGTCAAGCCTGCAACCGAAGCTCGGCGTCAGGAATTGCTGACGTGGCTGCGCCAACCGCTTACCGACATCGGCCATTGGACCGTTCTGATCGACGGCGCCGCCGTCGGCTGGGTCAGCCTGGTCCCCCTTGAAGACGGCGGTCGCCTGCAACTGGCCTACCGCCTGTGCCGCGCCGCCTGGGGCCAGGGGTACGCCACGCAGGCGGCCCGGCTGCTATGCGACTACGCCTGGCGCGCGCTGGATGTCCCCGAACTGGTGGCCGTAGTCTGGCCCGACAACCACGCTTCGGTGCGCGTTCTGGAAAAACTGGGCTTCGCCTTCAGCGCCTACGAGCGGCACTACGATCGTCCCACCGCGGTTTACGCCTTGCCGCGTCCGGCCGCCTGATCTGCCCTATCATTCCGACTTCCCATTCACGGAACCGCCCAGCATGTCCCACACCGCCCAGCCCTTCGACGTCCAAGCCTTCATCGCCCAGAGCCTGGAGGGCATGCAGGCCGCCACCAGCGCGCATTGCGCCACGTGGCATCTGGACGAAGCCGAGCAATGGTCGGTGGACATGGACAGCGCCAGCATCGTCTTCCAATTGCCCGGCGGCATCACCGCGACGGCGCCCGTGCAGATCGTCGGCACGTCCAACAGCGCCGACGGCAGCTTCCTGTGGGGATGGGATCACCCCTCCGTGCCCGCCGAACTGTCCGAACACGCGCAACTGGCGCTGGCCTTTGGACGCGCGCACGGCCTTCCCGCCTACACCCACCGCAAGGTCCAGTGCGACGACGCGCTGGCCTGGGAGTTCACGGCCGTGGCCATGCGCCTGGGCGAAGCCACCGGCACCTATCGGGCCCAAGCATCCGAAACCGCGTATGTGTGGATGACGTTCGGGCAAGTGAGCCTGTCGGCCGCATCGGGCCAATCCGAAAACTGATCACCTCATGATCCCCTTCCGCCTGCCCCGTTCAACGCTTGGCGCCGTCGCGCTGGCACTTCTGGCGCAAGCCGGCAACCTGGCCCAAGCAGCCCCGCGCACCGTGTACACAGGCACGCTGCAAGGCGCGGGCGACGTGGTGATGGAACTGGACAGCCGGCCGGCGGAAAACGGCGTGCTGACCGGCCGCTACTTCTATCCCAAGCATGGCGTGGACATTCCGTTGAAAGGCACGGCGCAGGCGCTGGTCGAACCGAAGACCTTCCAGGCGCTTGTCGACGCCGGCAAGGATCCGGAAACGGACGAGTTGGCGACCATTGCCGCCGCCACCTGGCAAGGCAGGCGCGACGCCGACGGCTACACGGGGCAATGGATCGACGCGCGCACCGGCACGCCGCGCAGCTTTACCTTGCGCCGCGTAGCCGAATACGATCCCGAGGTATCGGCGCCAGGCAGCGTGCAGGCCGTCACCAATGCAATCAGCGGCGGCGTGGGTAGCGGCATCGACGTGAACGTCGGCATCAATGCCGAAACCGCCCCCTATGAAACCTTGAAGCTGGCCGGCCATGCCGTGCCCGTCGGCCAGGACAGCGGGAACGGCCCGGTCGCCTATCGCATGTGGCGCGACCCCCGTACGCAATTCAGCTACCCGCGGCTCAGCCGGCACCCGGACCCGCAAGTCGCCAAACGCGTCAACGCCTTGCTGGAACAGCGGCACTGGCAGATGAACCTGGCGGCGCTGGCCTGCATGGCGTCGGCCTACACCGACGGCAACCCGGCCGCCGGCACGCTGGGCAGCTATGACGAGGAAGCCATCACCGTCCAATGGCTGTCCAAGGCGCTGATGACCGTGACGGAATCAGGCAGCCTGTACTGCGGCGGCGCTCACCCCGACAACCATTTCGAGCCCTACACCTTCGATCTGCTGCGGGGCGAATACCTGGACTGGAACCGCGTGCTCGACGCCTACGTTCCTGGCGAGAACGGCTGGCGCAAGGAAAGCCCCGCGCTGCTGGCGCTGATGGAAAAAGCGCGCGCGCCGCTGGCCGCCGCCAAGGCCAACACCAAGGGCGACGCGGAAGACGATTCTTTGGACAACTGCTCGGACCTATGGCCCAGCTATCTGGCCTTGGGCACGGAATCGCCGGGCGTGCTGACCCTGTCGATTTCCGGCATCGGCCATGCGATGGGCGTCTGCCTCGGCACGCACGCGACGGTGCCCTTCAAGGATCTGACACCCTACCTGGCGC
Organism: Achromobacter sp. 18P8.1.1; assembly: GCF_057799415.1. Lineage (NCBI taxonomy): Bacteria > Pseudomonadati > Pseudomonadota > Betaproteobacteria > Burkholderiales > Alcaligenaceae > Achromobacter > Achromobacter sp. 18P8.1.1. The sequence goes on from NZ_JBYOKH010000027.1 coordinate 82,304, forward strand.
CCGGGGGCCAGGCGTATCTGGTCACCGAATAGCCAAGATGGCCGGCACGCTCAACGCTTGCCGAAATCCTTCTGGCTGAAGTCCGTCTCGCCGCGATAGCCGTACATCCGGGAAACGGCCTGGAAATCCTCGGGTGCGAAGCCGGTCCAGGAATAATTCCGGACATTCTTCTTGGTCTTGGCGTTACGCACGTAGAACGACAACGCGGCGCGCTGTTCGGGCAGGTTCACGGCCTTATGCAGCGACGGCACGAACTCGTACTCGGACGTGGCATAGCTTTTCTTGACGCCCAGCAAGGTGTGGACCGACATCTCGTTGTCGTTGAAGGCATAACGGTTCACGAAGACATAGTCGCGGCGGATGATCAGAAAGGCGATCAGCCCCAGCACCACCGTCGACACATGAAAGACCGTCGAATTGATGGTCCGGTCCACCGTGAACCGATAGGCGTAGTTGAAGACCAGCGCCAGCAGGCCCACACCGATGACCAACTGCCCCAATTGCGAAAACAGCCATTTCGGTTTGTTCTGGATGTTGGCGATCATCGGTCGTCTCTATGACAGGTTGCGGGATAGGCATGGCCCCGGAACCCGGGGCCGGCTGATTATTCCAGGGAAGGATGACGGTCCGCAAGCCGTTGGCGCCGCTGCCGCAAGGCCTCCAGTTTTTCTTCCAGCTCCGCGATCTCGGTCTCGACGTCCTGCACGCTTTGCTCGATCGTTTCGTACGCTTCCTGCAGCAGCACCTTGGCTTCACGCTTGCTGGATGCATTCGGCGTGTCGCCCCGCAGCGGCCGGTTTGCCGTTTCGGGCAGGAAGAACGAGGTAATCAACCCGATGGTGGCCGCCACGATCAGGTAGTAGGCGGGCATCATCAGATTGCCGGTTTCCTCTACCAGCCACGCGGCAAGCGTCGGCGTCAGGCCGGCGATGATGACGGCGATGTTGAATGAACTGGCCAGCGCGCTATAGCGGATGCGCGTCGGAAAGAGCGCAGGCAGCGTCGAGGCCATGACGCCCGTCAGGCAATTGAGCAGCACCGCGATGAACAGCAGGCCCAGGAAGATCAACCCGGTATTGTCGCTGCCCACGAATTTGAAGGCCGGCACCGCCAGCACCAGCAGGCCCAGGCTGCCCGCCAGCAGAAAGGGCTTGCGGCCCACCTTGTCGCTGGCGAAACCGACGACCGGCTGCACGAACAGCATGCCGATCATGACCACGATGATGATCAGCACCCCGTGCTCTTCGGAATACCCCAGACTGCTCGTCAGGTAGGTGGGCATGAAGGTCAGCAGCATGTAGTAGGTGATGTTCGTCACCAGGACCATGCCGATGCAGATCAGCAGCGCCTTGCGGTATTTGGAGAAGATCTCGCGGAACGACACCGTGGGGCGCTCCTGCACGGCGTCCTGATCCTCTTTCTCCATCTTTTCAAGCTGTTGCGTGAACGCGGGCGTCTCTTCGGCGGCGTGGCGCAGATACAGGCCCAGCAAGCCCAGCGGCCCCGCCAGGAAGAACGGCAGGCGCCAGCCCCAGTCCAGGAAGGTCTGCTCAAGCAGGATCGTCTGCAACAGCACCACCAGCCCGGCGCCCAGTACGAATCCCGCGATCGACCCGAAATCCAGCCAGCTGCCCAGGAAGCCCCGCTGCCGGTCGGGCGCGTACTCGGCCACGAAGATCGCCGCCCCGGTGTACTCGCCCCCCACCGAGAAGCCCTGCGCCAGCTTGCACATCAGCAGCAGGATCGGCGCCCAGATGCCGATGGATTCATACGAGGGGATCAGCCCGATGCAAAAGGTGCTGATCGCCATGATGATGATGGTCAGCGACAGGACTTTCTGCCGGCCGAAGCGGTCACCCATCACACCGAAGAACACGCCGCCCAGCGGCCGGACCAGAAAAGGCACCGAGAAGGTACCCAGCGCGGCGATCGTCTGGACCGCCGGCGATGCATCGGGGAAGAAGACTTTGCCCAAGGCGAAGGCGACAAAGCCATATACGCCGAAGTCGAACCATTCCATGGCGTTGCCCAGCGCCGCGGCCGTCACGGCCTTCTTCAGCTTGGAGTTGTCGATGACGGTGATGTCACCGATCTCCAAGGGCCGTGCCTGCTGCGATGAAGAGGGTGTAGAGGTCATGTGTCAGCTTCCCGTAGTGCGTCCAGGATGGTGCTGACGACAGCATACTCCCCTACCGGTACAGCACCGTCGGCAGCCACATCCCGATCCCCGGGAACATGTACAGCAGGAAGATCGCCACCACCTGGATCCCCATGAACGGCATCATGCCCAGGAAAATCTGGTTCAGCGTCACATGCGGCGGCGACACGCCCTTCAGGTAGAACGCAGACATGGCCACGGGCGGCGACAGGAAAGCGGTCTGCAGGTTCAGCGCCACCAGCAGGCCGAAGAACAGCGGGTCGATGCCGAAGGCGTTCAGAAGCGGCACGAAGATGGGCATGAAGATCACGATGATCTCGGTCCATTCCAACGGCCAGCCCAAGAGGAAGATGATGACCTGCGCCAGCAGCAGGAACTGGATGGGCGTCAGGCCCAGCGACAGCACCCAGTCCTCGATGATGCGCTGGCCGCCCAGCAACGCGAACGCCGCGGAAAAGATCGACGAGCCCACGAACAGCCAGCACACCATCGCGCTCGTCTTGGCGGTCAGGAACACGGATTCGCGCAGCACCGGCAGGTTCAGCCGCCGGTACGCCAGCGCCAGCAAGGCGCCGCCCATTGCCCCCATGGCCGCGGCCTCGCTGGGCGTGGCCAGGCCGAAGGCGATCGACCCCAGCACTGCCGCGATCATGACGGCCAGCGGGAAGAACGATGACATCAGCATCTTGAAGATTTCCAACCTCGCCCAGGTCAGCGCCGCGTAGAACACCACCAGCAACGCGGCGCACACGGCGACGAAGATCCAGAAACCCTTCGGTGCGGGAATGGACTGCGCCGCCGCCCCGGCGGGCGCGACGGGCTCTGCCGCTGGGGTTTGAGCCCCGCCCGACGCAGCAGGCGTGCCGGGCGGCTCGGCCAGGCTGGAGCTTCCCGCATCCGAAGACGGCGGCTCGGCCAATTCGCCCGACGGCGGTTCCGCCAAGCCGCCCACGTCGGGCGCGCTCAAGCCGGAGCCGGAATCAAAGCCGCCCGATCCCAGTTGCAGTTCTGCCGGGATGTCGTAGACCACCTGGGGCCGCGTGACTCCATGGTGCACCACCGCCACCAGCAGCAGCGTCAAGGCCAGCGGCGCCAGCGCCGTCGCCATGTTGCGCAGCAGGAAGCCGAACGGCACGTCGCGGTTGCGGCGGCCCTTGAACATGGCGGCCACCATGCCCGAAACGGCGCGCGTGTATCCCGTAGCGGCCAGCGAGCGGGCCTCGGGCGACAACGGCACGCCGCGCTCGTTGACCGGCAACGGCGGCGCCATGTCCGGACGCAGCTTGGCCACGATGATCACATAGACCATGTACAGCACCGCCAGCATGATGCCGGGAAACAATGCGCCCGCGTACAGCTGCACCACCGACACCCCGGTCGTCGCGCCGTAGACGATCAGCATCACCGACGGCGGCAGCAGGATGCCCAGGCAACCGCCCGCCGTGATGGCGCCGGCCGTCAGCCGCACGCTGTAGCCCGCCTTCAGCATCGCGGGCATCGCCAGCAGCCCCATCAGCGTCACCACCGCGCCGACGATGCCGGTCGCCGTGGCGAAGATCGCGCAGGTGGCCAGCGTGGCCACCGCCAGCGCGCCGGGCAGGCGCGCCAGCGCCAAGTGCATGGAACGGAACAGCTTTTCGATCAGGTTGGCCCGCTCGACCAGATAGCCCATGAACACGAACAACGGGATCGAGATCAGGGAATCGTTGGTCATCGTGGCGTACGTGCGCTGCACCATCAGATCCAGCGTCTGCCCGATGGAACGCCCTGCGTCCGCGCTCTGCATGTAGTACGCCAGGAAAGTGAACAACACGCCCATGCCCATCAGCGTGAACGCCGTGGGAAACCCCAGCATGATCGCCACCACGATCAGCGCCAGCATCAAGAGGCCGATGTGCCCCGTCGTGAGCTCGCCCCACGGGGTCAGGAACGCGATCATCAGCAGCACGATCCCGATGCAGGACAGCCCGAACCACAACGCCTTGTGGATTTTCATCAGCGGGGCTCCTTGGGCGTGGTCACGTAGCGGTCCAGTTGGGCGATGTCTTCGTCCTTCACGTGCACCATCTTCTTCAGCTTGTCGACGTCCACTTCCTCGACGTCCTCTTCGCGCGACGGCCAGGCGCCGCGCCGCAGGCACAGCACGCAACGCAGCACCTCGGCCACGCCCTGCAGCAGCAGAACGGCGCCCGCCACCGGAATGAAGGCCTTGAAGGGATAGATGGGCGGCCCGTCGGCCATCAGCGACGAGTGCTCGCCGATGGCGATGGAGTAGGCGGCGTAATACCAGCCGGCCCACACCAGCGCGATCACGCCCGGGAAAAAGAACACGATGAAAAGAACCAGGTCCAGCCCGGCCTGTACCCGCGGCGGCAGGAAGCCGTACAGGATGTCGCCGCGCACGTGCCCGTTCTTGGCCAGCGTGTAGGCCCCCGCCATCATGAAGAGGATGCCGTAATACATCATCTGCATGTCGAACGCCCAGGCGCTGGGCCGGTTCAGCAGATAGCGCGCCGCCACCTCCCAGCACACGTGCAGGGCCAACACGACGATCAGCCAGGCAAACGTCTGCCCGACGAAGGTGGAGATGCGGTCAATCAAGCGTATGAGTCGGATCATCGGACATCCAGGACGAGACGCATGGCGCCCTTCGCGCGCACGCGCCGCCCGCCTGGCCCCCAGGGGGCAGCAAGCAGGCGGCAAGGCAGACCTGCGTCAGGCCGGCTTGGTGCTGCGCGAGAAGTAGTGGTTGTAGGCCATGCGGTAGTTCACCGACACGTCCCCGTGCCAGCGCCCCACCCGCTCGGCGAAGACCCGCTGCGAGTCCAGTACCTTCTTGAACAAGGGGTTCTCGGCCGACCGCTTGGCGATCATCTCGTCCCAGATCTTCAGCTGCGCCTGCAGGATTGCGTCAGGCGTCTTGTAGAACTTGACGTTGTGGTCCTTCTGCAGCTTGATGTAGTCCTGCGAATAGCGGTTCGCCGCCTTCCAGGACATGTCCGCGCTGCAGGCCTGGGCGGCATTGCTCAAGACGTGCTTCAGGTGCGGCGGCAGGGAGTCGTACTTGCCCTTGTTGAACAGCACTTCGAACTGCTCGGCGCTTTGGTGAAAGCTCTGCAGCATGCAGATCTTGGAGACGTCCTGAAAGCCCAGTGCCAGGTCCGACGACGCGTTGTTGAACTCGGCCCCGTCCAGCAGGCCGCGGTCCAGCGCCGGCACGATCTCGCCGCCGGGCAAGGCGTTCACCGCCGCCCCCATCGCCGTGTACATGTCGATGGCCAGCCCCACCGTGCGGAACTTCACGCCCTTGACGTCCTCGACCTTGGTCACCGGCCGCTTGAACCAGCCGAAAGGCTGGGTCGGCATCGGCCCGTACATCAGCGACACCACGTTCACGCCCATCGCCTTCTGGATTTCCACCAGCAATTCCTTGCCGCCGCCGTACTCGTGCCAGGCCAGCAGCATGTTGGCGTCCATGCCGAAAGACGGCCCCGATCCCCACAGCGCCACGGCCGTGTTCTTCCCGTACCAATAGGCCACGACCCCGTGGCCGCCGTCCAGCGTGCCTGCCGACACCGCGTCCAACAAGTCGAACGCCTTCACGACCGCCCCGGCGGGCAGCACCTCGATCTTCAACTGGCCACCGGCCATGTCGTTGACCTTCTGCGCATAGTCGCGCGCGAACTCGTGGAAGATGTCCGTGGCGGGCCAGGTGCTTTGGAACCTTAAGGAAATGGGCGCGTTCTGCGCCCGGGCGACGGCGGGGAATCCCAGTGCGGCGGCGCCCGCGACGGCAGCGCCGGAAATGAACTTGCGGCGGGGTTTCGTGGGTTGTTGCATGGCTTGTTGTCTCCTTGGTGGACTACACGGACCAGCTTGTAGTGACTGCACCTGCATGGACACGAGAGAAACGCCTGCTGCGAGCTTCCCGGTGCCGGGACTGCGACCGCTTTGCAACTTTGTGCTGATTAAACCTTCCTGACTAACAGCTGACAATCAGCTTGTTGTCAGGAATTACCCTAGACCTTCGGATTAATCCTTTCGGATAGGGGCGGGCGCGCCCGCCAGCAAGTCGCGCAGCAACGCCCCCTGCCGGACAAGTTCCTGCTCGTCCAGCCCGCTGTAGCCGATCACCAGGCCCTCAGGCAAGGCCACGCGCCGGCAGTAGTCCGACACGGGCTGCAACGCCACGCCCCGCGCCCGGGCCGCATCCTGCAACGCTGCCGCATCCACATCGGCAGGCGGCCACCACAGCAGATGGAAGCCGGCATGCTCGCCGCTGGTCCGTATCGCCTTGCCGCCCGCCGCCTGCGCCAACAGCCGCAACACCAGATCGCGCCGCTGGGCATACACCGCGCGGGCCTTGCGGACATGGCGGGCAAAGCTGCCGTCTGCAAGAAAGCCCGCCAGCGTCATCTGCTCGATCATGCTGTTGGACCTTCCCGTCGTATGGCGCGCCCGGGCGAACGCGGCGACCCATCGCTTGGGCACCACCGCGTAGCCAATCCGCAGCGCATTGAACATCGTCTTGTTGAAGCTGCCGCAATGGATGACGCGGTCTGCGGTGTCCAGGCTTTTCAACGCCGCCAGTGGCGCGCCGTCGTAGTTGAACTCGCTGTCGTAGTCGTCTTCGATGATCCAGCAATCCGCCTGTTCGGCCCATGCCAGCAGTTCCAGGCGGCGCGAGACCGGCATCGTGACGCCGGTGGGCGACTGGTGCGCAGGGGTCACGTGCACCAGCTTCACGCCGCGTTGCCGGCGGGCGCGCGCCACGGAAAAACCGTGTTCGTCGATGGCGATCGGCACGACGCGGGGCGTGAACTGGCTGAACAGCGGCATGGCGTTCAGATAGCCCGGGTCTTCCACCAGCACCTTGTCCTGCCGGGTAAGCAGGATGCGGGCGCTCAGGTCCAGGCCGTCGCGGATGCCGGTCAGGATGACGACCTGATCGGCGTCGCAGGAAATGCCGCGGGCAGCGCCCAGATAGTGCGCGATCTGTTCACGCAACGGCAGCCAGCCTTGGGATTCTTCGTTGGCCAACTGGCCGGGCGTGACGCGCTGCGCGCTGGCCATCAGCCCCTTGCGCCAGGTTGCCATGGGGAACAGCGACGCATCGGCGG